>JASFWR010000178.1:0-7677 GCA_050049155.1 Planctomycetota bacterium
TGTCTTCTGCGACGGTGAACTCCGCTGCGGTGAACTCCGCCGAGGCGACCCCCGCCGGCGACGCGCAGGAGCCGTCCTCCGGGGAGCCCGCGGACCCCGCGCCCGACGGGGACGCCGCGGACCCGGTGCTCGAGCTCGTCGACGCCCTGTGGGAGGCCTTCCGGTCCCAGCCGGGCGACGACACCCGGAACGCGCTGGTGGAGCACTACCAGCCGCTGATCAAGCAGATCGTCCGCCGCTTCGGCGCGCGGCTCCCCCGCACCGTGGACCGCGGGGACCTGCTGACGGCCGCCAACGTGGGGCTCATCAACGCCGTGCGCGGCTTCGACCCGGAGCGCGGCGTGCGCTTCGAGTCCTACTGCGAACTCCGCGTGAAGGGCGCCCTGCTGGACGAGCTCCGCTCCCAGGACTGGCTCCCGCGACCCTGGCGACAGAAGATCGAGCAGCAGAAGCGCACGGTCGAGCAGCTGCGCCGGGACTTCGGGCGCAACCCCTCGGACAGCGAGGTCGCCGCCGCCATGGGGTTCGACCTCGACGTGTACCAGCAGACCTTCGGCGTCGGGCTGCCGGGGACCCCGAGCGGGTCCATGCCCGCGGACGAGGGGGGGGAGGACGGCGCCGTCGCCAGCCCCCTGGACATCGTCCAGGACCAGGCGGTGGACGCCCCTGGCGAGCGCCTCTCCCGCGACGAGCTCATGAAGCTGGTCTCCCAGCGCATGACCGACCAGGAGCGGCGCATCGTCTACCTGAAGTACTGGGAGGAGCTGCCGATGCGCGAGATCGGCGACCTCACCGGGCTCTCGGAGTCACGGGTGTGCAAGATCCACACGCGGCTCATCGAGCGGCTGCAGGACCGCTTCCGGGCCCACGAGGCCGACACCCTCGTCTGATCCGCCACGGCGCGACGGTCGGCCGATCGGAGTCGTCCGGCCAGCACCGGTCGATGGGGGGCCGTTCGATTGGGGACCGTCCGACGGGACGGCGGCGCGGCGTGGAAAGAGAGAGGGCCCGGACCCTCGCGGATCCGAGCCCTCCCAGGACTCCCGGTCTCAGGCCCTGAGGCCTCCCGAGGCACGCAATCGGTCGCGATCAGCTCGCGGCCGACCCCCTTGCGTCCCGGGCGACGGAAACCGCCGGACCGAGGTGCGGAAGCGACGGAAGGGTCCCCAACCTCCCGACGTCGCACGACTCCTTAATCACGACACCCGAGCACGCCGTCCCCACGGCGGCACGGGATCCGCTCCTCCTGTCAGGGTGCGATCGTGTCCCCACACGGTCGCTCCCCGGCCCACGTCGTCCCTGGCCGAGGCCGTCGGACGACGAGAGTTCCTCGATCCCATGGCGCGGGCCCGCGGGGTGCACGGCGGCTCCTGACGCGGCGACGAAGCGAGCTCGGTCGACGGCGGGGGCGGTGGTGACGTGGGGGCCGGACATGGGATGCTGGTGGACCTGGGGACCCACGCGCGTGCCCGCCTCGGGGGGAGAAATCCGTCCCGGGGCCGGCCGGAGCCGGCCCCGGTCCGGAGGGCAGATGAGGAACGGTTGTTCCCATCCGACCCACGGTCCTCGGTCCGAGGCGGGACCGGTGAGGGTCCCGCGGCGCTCCTCGGACGACGATCCCGAAGGGTCGGGCGGTCGACGTTCGGTGGCCCGGCTGCCCGCGTGGGGCCCGTGGCTTTGCGTCCCGGACTCGCGTCCGGTTTGCCCTTGTCGTGTCGCCGTTGGAGCGCCACAGGGTACGTAGGAAATTGCAATAGGCAAATGGAAGCGAGGGATCGGGGGGCGGAAACGTTTTCCGAGGCGACTCATCTGGCGGCAGCGAGGGGAGTTAGGTGTGGTGAGCGGGTAGCCGCGGCGCCGCCCGTTGGGGCCCGCGGAGGGCCGCCGCACAATCTCGCCGCCCCGCCGACCGCCACCCTCGAAGCCCGACCACCGTGCTCCTCCTCCCCAGCCTCGCCCTGCACCTCGCCGCCGTCGCGCCCGCCCTCCCGGCGCCCCAGGAGGACGCCGCCGCCATCGGGGCCAGCCTCGCGACCGCCGCCCCGATCGCCGCTCCGGCGGCGGCCCCGGTTGCCGCCCCGGTTGCCGCCCCGGGCCCGCGCCTGGTGGTGCTGCTGTCCGTCGACCAGATGATCCCCGAGCAGCTGACGCGGCTGCGCCCGGCGTTCTCGGGCGGGCTCGCGCGGCTCCTCGAGGAGGGGACCGTGTTCACCGCCGCGACCCTGGACTACGCGCGCACCGAGACCGGGGCGGGGCACACGACCCTCTCCACCGGCTGCCTCCCGCGGAGCCACGGCATCGTCGGCAACGGCTTCTTCGACCGGGAGGAGGCGCGCTTCCAGTACTGCGTCGAGGACCCCGGCGCCGCCGCCGTGACCTCGGCCGGGAGGATCGAGGGGCAGGGGCAGCGCTCCCCGAGGAACCTGCAGCGCCCGACCCTGGGCGAGCTCATCCAGGGGCAGGTCCCCGGCTCGAAGGTCGTGTCGGTGTCCGCCAAGGACCGCGCGGCGATCGGCATGGGGGGCCGCTCCGACGGCGCCGTCCTCTGGTGGGACAAGCTCGGGGCCGGCTTCATGACGTCGACCTGGTACGCGGAGGCGCTGCCTGGCTTCGTCGACCGCTGGAACGGGAGCTGGCTCGAGCGCGCCGGCGGCTGGGATTGGACGCCCGCGCTCCCCGAGGACGTCGCGGCCCTCGGCACCGCCGCCGACGAGCGACCGGGGGAGCGGCCGTTCGGCGACCGTGGCGTTCGCCTGCCTTACACGCTCGGGGACGCCAGCAGCCCGCGGCGGCTCGCCGGGGAGGTCTTCCAGACCCCGCTGGTCGACCTCTTCACGGCGGAGATGGGGCGCCTCGCCATGCGCGAGTACGGCCTCGGGCTCGACGAGCAGACGGACCTGCTGGCCCTGAGCTTCTCCGGCTGCGACGTGGTCGGGCACGCCTTCGGCCCCTACAGCCACGAGGTGACGGACCTCCTGCTCCGCCTCGACGGCGAGCTCGGCGCCCTGTTCGACGAGCTCGACGAGCGGGTGGGCGAGGGGCGCTGGGTGGCGGCCCTCAGCGCGGACCACGGGGTGCTGCCGCTCCCGGAGCGCCTCGCCGTCCTCGGGGAGCCCGCGACGCGCGTCTCCATCGCGGAGTCCGGCGCCTTCAACGCGCGCCTGAGCGAGGCCCTCTCCGCGGAGCTCGGGCACCGGGTCCGGGTCTACCGCCGCGACGGGGGCCTGGTCATGGACCGGAAGGACCTCGACAAGGCGAGCGTCTCGGTCGACGCGGCCTGCGACCGGCTCCTGCCGCTCGCGGAGGCGCTCGCCGCGGAGACCCCCTGGGTCCACAGCGTCCACGACCACCGGGCGGTGGCGGCGATGACGGACGAGGCGCGCGGCGCCGACCTGCTCCTGCGCAACACCCACTTCCCCGGGCGCACCCCGGACGTGGTCGTCCTCCGAGCCCAGGGCGTCCTCGTCCCGAGCGCGCTCGGCACGTCCCACGGCTCGCACCACATGTACGACCGACGGGTCCCGCTGGCCTTCCTCGGCGCGGGCGTGAGCCCCGCCACGCGGAGCGACCGGGTGGGGACCGAGGACGTGGTGCCGACGCTGCTCTCCTTGCTCGGCCTCGAGGTCCCCGAGGGCCTCGACGGGGTGGACCTCGGCGTGCGCTGAGGCCCGAGGCGCGCTCGCCCGGGCGAGCCGCGGGTCAGACCGCCGCGTGGACCGCCAGCAGCTCGTCGAGCACGGCGGGCATGTCCTCGAGGCGCACCATGTTCGGTCCGTCCGACGGGGAGCTGTCGGGGTCGGGGTGGGTCTCCATGAAGAGGCCGTGGACCTCACCGGTGGCGACGGCGGCGCGGGCGAGCAGCGGCACGAGGGAGCGGTCGCCGCCGGTGCGATCCCCGAGCGCGCCGGGGCGCTGGACGCTGTGGGTGGCGTCGAAGACGACCGGGTGCCCGGTCTCGCCGAGGTCGCGCAGCCCCGCCATGTCCACGACGAGGCGGCCGTAGCCGAAGGAGGTCCCGCGCTCGGTCACCATCACCCCGCCGTCGCCCGACTCGGTGACCTTCTTCACGACGTTCGCCATGTCCCACGGGGCGAGGAACTGGCCCTTCTTGACGTTGACCGGCTTGCCGGTGCGGGCGGCCGCCACGAGCAGGTCGGTCTGCCGGCAGAGGAAGGCCGGGACCTGGAGCACGTCGACCACCTCCGCCACGGCGGCGCACTGCTCGGGCAGGTGGACGTCGGTGACCACGGGGACGCCGACCTCGTCGCGCACCTCCGCCAGCCAGCCGAGGCCCTCCTCCATGCCCGGGCCCCGCCCGCCGCCGAGGCTGGAGCGGTTGGCCTTGTCGAAGCTCGCCTTGAACACGAAGGGCAGCCCGCGCTCCGCCATGAGGTCCCGCAGGGTGCCCGCGATGTCGAGGGCGAGCTGGCGGGACTGGAGGACGCAGGGGCCCGCGAGGAAGAAGAGGGGGCCGTCCCCGATGGGGAGGTCGCCGATCCGGAAGGCGTGGGGGGCGGGGCGCGACATGCGGGGAACCATAGCGCCCGGGGTCGGCGAGGGTGAGCGGATTCGGAGGGCGGGTGCCGCTGCCCCCTCCGGCCCCCGGGGCGGTACCCTCCGGGGCGTGGAGCGGACGACCTTGATCACCGGAGCCAGCGGGTTCCTCGGGGCCCACGTGGTGGCCGCGGCCGTGGCCCGGAGCCAGGCGGAGGGGACGCTGGCCGAACCCCTCGGGCCCCTGGTGGTCGCGCAGACCCGCAGCCCCGCCCTGCTCGCGCCCCGGTTCTGCTCGCCCAGGGACGCGGCGCAGTGGATCGAGGCCGACCTGCTCTCCGGCATGGACGCCCTCCTGGAGCGGGTCGCGCCCACGGAGATCGTCCACTGCGCGGCCCTCAGCCGGGCGGCCGACTGCGAGCGGGACCCGGCGCTGGCCCGACGGACCAACGAGGAGCTGCCCGGCGCCCTCGCCGCCTGGGCCGCCGGGCACGGCGCCCGGCTCGTGCACGTGAGCACCGACCTGGTGTTCGGAGCGACGGACGCGCCGGCGGGCGGCTTCGACGAGGACGCCGAGCCGGCGCCCGTCTCCGAGTACGGCCGGACGAAGCGCGGGGGGGAGCTTGCGGTCCTCGCTGCCCTGCCAGGGGCCACCGTGGCTCGCCTCCCGCTCCTCTACGGCGACTCCGCGGGGCGCGGGCTGGGGGCCAGCGACTCGCTCCTGGAGCAGGTGGACCGCGGCGCGCGACCCCGGCTCTTCGTGGACGAGTGGCGCACGCCGCTCGAGGTCTCGAGCGCGGCGGCGGCGCTCGTGGAGCTGCTGGAGTTCGACGCGCCCGGGGTCGTCCACCTCGCGGGGCCCGAGCGGGTGTCCCGATACGACCTCGGCCTCGCCGTGCTCACCTCCATGGGGCTTTCCCGGGATGAGGCGGCGGCCGAGCTCGAGCCCACGCGGCAGGCCGACCTCGACGCGGGGGCCCCGAGGCCGCGGGACGTGTCCCTGGACGCGGCCCGGGCGGCCGCGGCCCTCTCGGTGGAGCTCCCTGGCCTCGCGGCCGGCCTCGACCGCGTCCACTGAGCGCCGAGCCCCCGCGCCTGGAGCTGGCTCGTCGACCGTTGGCGATGGGGGTGCGATGGGGCTCCTCGCTGGGGCTCCTCGCTGGGGCTCCTCGCTGGGGTCCGTGCGTCGGCCGAACGAACAGGCCCGGCGAACAGACCCCACGAACCGGGGGCGCGGGTTGACCGCCCCGGCCGTGTCGGATGCCATGTTCGTCCGCCGGGCCACTCGCCCGCGGCCGAACGACATGGAACTCTCGACGCGCTACACGCCCAAGGACATCGAGGAGCCGCTCTACGAGAAGTGGAACGACTCCGGCTGCTTCCAACCGCCCGCCGAGGGTGAGGGGAGCGGGAAGCCCTTCACGGTGATGATCCCGCCGCCCAACGTGACGGGCGTGCTGCACATGGGGCACGCGCTCAACGGGACCGTCCAGGACATCGTGGTTCGCCACCGGCGCAAGTCGGGCTTCGACACCCTGTGGGTGCCGGGCACGGACCACGCCGGCATCGCGACCCAGGCCGTCGTCGAGAAGAAGATCTACGCCGAGGAGGGCAAGACCCGCGACGACCTCGGCCGCGAGGAGTTCCTCCGGCGCATCTGGGACTGGAAGGAGGAGCACGGGAACATGATCCTCCGCCAGTTCAAGAGCCTCGGCTGCTCCTGCGACTGGACGCGGACCAAGTTCACCATGGACGAGGACATGTCCCTCGCCGTCCGGACGGCCTTCGTGGAGCTCTGGGAGAAGGGGCTCATCTACCGCGGGGCCCGGCTGGTCAACTGGGACTGCGTGCTCCAGACCGCCGTCAGCGACGACGAGATCGAGTACGTCTCCAAGAAGGGCAAGCTCTGGCACCTCCGCTACCCGCTCAACGGCCGCGACGGGGAGTTCCTCGTCGTCGCCACCACCCGCCCCGAGACCATGCTCGGGGACACCGGCGTCGCCGTGCACCCCGACGACGAGCGCTACCGTGACCTCGTCGGGACCACCGTCCAGCTGCCGTTCGTGGACCGTGAGATCCCGATCGTGGCCGACGACTCCGTCGACCCCGAGTACGGCTCGGGCGCGGTGAAGATCACCCCGGGCCACGACCCCGCCGACTACGAGCGCGGCCAGCGGCACAACCTGCCGATCATCAACCTCCTCCAGAAGGACGGCACCCTCAACGAGAACGGCGGCCCCTTCGCGGGCCTCTCGCGCGAGCAGGTGCGCAAGGACCTGGTGGCGCAGATGGACGAGATGGGCCTCCTCGCCGAGGTCGAGGACATCACCCACAACGTCTCCACCTCGGACCGCTCCAAGTCGCCGGTGGAGCCGCTCGTCAGCGAGCAGTGGTTCGTGAAGATGGAGCCCCTCGCCGAGCCCGCCATCGGCGCGCTCAAGAAGGGGGACCTCCAGTTCCGCCCGGAGCGCTGGGGCAAGGTCTACCTCCACTGGCTGGAGAACGTGCAGGACTGGTGCATCTCGCGCCAGCTCTGGTGGGGGCACCGGATCCCCGTCTGGTACGACGAGGACGACGTGGCGGTGGCCTCGGTGGACCCGCTCGAGGTCGGGGACGCGCACCCCAAGACCGGCAAGCCGATCGTCCGCCAGGACCCCGACGTGCTCGACACGTGGGCGTCCTCCTGGCTGTTCCCCATCGCCACCCTCGGCTGGCCCGACCAGGGGGCCTCGGACCTCCAGCGCTTCTACCCGACGCAGTTCCTGTCGACGGCCCAGGAGATCATCTACCTCTGGGTCGCGCGCATGGTCATGGCGGGCTACGCCTTCATGCCCGAGCGCCCCGAGGCGGAGCGGAACCCCTTCTCCACCTGCTACATCCACGCGACCGTGCTCGACGCCAAGGGCAAGCGGATGAGCAAGTCCGCGGGCAACGGCATCGACCCGCTCGACATGATCGAGCAGTACGGCGCCGACGCGGTCCGCTTCTCCCTGGTGCTGCTCACGAAGGAGGGCCAGGACGTGCGCCTCGCCCCCGACCGCTTCGAGCAGGGCAGCCGCTTCTGCAACAAGGTCTGGAACGCCGCGCGCTTCGTCATGATGAACATGGCGGGCGCCCGCTCGGAGGCGCCCTCGTCGCGCTTCGAGGACCGCTGGATCCTGAGCCGCCTCGCCCGGACGGTGG
>JASFWR010000097.1:0-10136 GCA_050049155.1 Planctomycetota bacterium
CCCTGGACGAGTACCGCTTCAACGACGCGGCCTCGACCATGTACCGCTTCGTCTGGAACGACTTCTGCGACTGGTACGTGGAGCTCTCGAAGCACCGCCTGACCGGCGACGACGAGCCGTCCGCCATGGACGCCCGCGCGACGCTGGCGCGGGTGCTGCGGGACACCCTTGGGCTCCTGCACCCCTTCACCCCGTACATCACCGAGAAGCTCTGGGAGGCCCTCCACGAGACCCTCGGGGAGGCGCCGGAGGCGATGCTCGCCGTGGCGCCCTGGCCCTCGGGGGACGGCCTCTCCGTGGACGAGGGCGCCGAGGCCGAGATGCAGGCGGTCCAGGATCTCGTGGGGTGCGTGCGGCAGGTCCGCGCCCTCACCATGGTCGCCGAGCGCCGGCCCCTGCCCGTCATCGCCAACGTCACGCGCGACGACCTCCGGGAGATCCTCGACCGCCACCGGGACGCGATCCAGTCCCTGGCGTTCCTCGAGTCGCTCACCCTCGACACCTCTGCGCCCCGGCCCGAGGCCAGCGCGGTGGCCGTGGCCGGGGGGATCGAGGCCTACGTCCTCCTCGGGGAGGACGTGGACTTCGCCAAGCTCAAGACCGTGCTCGAGGGGCGCGCCGCGAAGGCGGGCAAGGCCCTCATGGGGGCCCAGAAGAAGCTGGAGAACCCCGGGTTCCTCGCGAAGGCGGGGGACGACGTGATCGCGGCCGAGCGCGAGCGGGTGAAGGAGCTCGAGCTCGAGAAGGAGCTGCTCGAGCGGAACGTGGCGGGCTTCTGACCGGCACGCCGGCCGGCGGGGGGCGCACGGGGCGGCACCGTCCGCGGGCGGACCTGGCTCGCCTCAGACCAGGATCGAGGCGCGCCGCCGCTCGAGCCAGGCGCCGTTCTGCGCGCCGGCCGCGACCTGGAGCAGGTTGCCGGTGTCGTCGCCGAGCGCCGCGAGAGCCCGGTGGACGAGGACGTACCAGTCCGGCGCGAGCCCCTTCAGGTCCACGAAGGGGGCGAGCATCCGCATGCCCTCCTCGGGGTGCCCCGCCTCGATCTCGATCTCGGCCGCCATCAGCGAGCGCGCGAAGTCCCAGGGGCCGTTGGTCTCCGGCAGGGCGCGCCGCGCCGCCTCGAAGTCGCCCCGCGCCATGTGGAGCCCCGTGATCTTCAGGCGCGAGAGCTCGTCCGTGATGGAGGGGAGCACGGGCTGAGCGAAGTGGCGCCCGTGGACCGCGAGGACCTTCTCGAAGCAGCGCTGGGCGGCCTGGTGGTCGCCGAGCCCGCTCAGGGCGAGGCCCTCGACGTACACGAGGTTGGGGTGCTGGTCCGGGGTGAACCGGAGCGCGTCGCGGACGGTCTGGAGGGCCTGGGCGTGGTCGCCGGCCTCCGTCTGGAGGAGGCCGAGCGAGTACCCGATCCGGACCATGTTCTCCGCGTAGTGCCCCTCGGGGCGGCTCTCGTTCCGCGCGAGGAACGGGGGGAAGTGGCGCTCGCCCACGGCGCGGGCCTCCTCCGCGTCCCCGTCCTTGATGAGCTGGACCACGAGGTACCCGGCGATCTCCCCGTCGGCCGGGTCGTCCTCCAGGCACATCCGGAGCAGGCGGGTGTTCCGGTCGTCCTTGCGGAGCCCGGTCCGGTGGGAGGGCACGTCCCCGTAGTGGATGAGCGCGGCGCCGACCGCGACCGTGTCCCCGAACCCGCGGGCGTGCAGCTCGTTGAAGCCCTCGGTGAGGGTCTCGTGCACGCGCCGGGTGAAGCGCATCTCCGGGTGGTTGGGGAAGAGGCGCGGGACGAAGACCAGGTCGCCGAGCCGCTTCTCCCCGGACATGACCTCCTCGGGGTCCGCGTCCATGCTGCTCGCGTTGTAGAGGGGCAGGCACCCGATCAGCAGCTTCGGGTTGCGCGCGCCCTCCAGCAGGTTGGCGCCCATGTTCGGGGCGAGGCGCTCGTCCGCGTCGAGGACGAGCACGTGGGTCCCCGTGGCTCGCTCCACGCCCGCGTTCCGGGCTCGCGCGAAGTCGTCGCACCAGGGGAAGTGCACCACCGTGGCGCCCTCGGCCTCGGCGATCGCCACCGTCCGGTCGGTGCTCCCGGTGTCCACCACGATCATCTCGCTCACCACGCCCCGGACGGACCGCAGGCAGTCGGCGATGAAGGCCTCCTCGTTCCGCGCGATCATGCAGAGGGAGATGCGGGGCGTCGTGCTCATGGGGATAACCTGCCAACGAGCGAGGCGTGATTCCACGAAGAAGCCCCCCCGCGCCCTGGGGCGTGGGGGGGCTCGTGTCGGCCGGCGAGGGGCCCCGCGGGAGGGCCCCGGCCGCTCCGGGCGTCACTTGCGCCAGCCGGAGCCGATGGCGCCGTTCTCGACGCGCATGCGGAGGCTGAGGGGGATGATCCGGGACTTGGCCGTGCGGCGCACCTTGGCGTCGAAGATCAGGTAGTCGTGGGTCTCCTGGACCTTGTCCTTGACGGTCTCGCCGACCCAGACGGTCTTCTGCTCGGCGGAGACGCCCTCCTTGGAGGTGCGCTTGTTGTCCTTCTGGTCCTGGGCCTTCTTCGTCTTCATCGAGGCCACGTACTCGCCGGTGGCCGCGTCCATGAAGATGATCAGGTGCTCGTTCAGGTCGATCTGGCGCAGCAGGCGCTGCTCGGGGGTCAGCAGCTCGAGGGGCGTGTCGTCGGTGATCTCGGCGGGGGCCGCCTCGCCGTCCTCGCCCTCGGCGCCCTCCTCCTCGAGGGCCTCGTCCTCCGAGGTGATGACCTTGCCCTTCTCGCGGTACGCGACGACGTAGTCGCCGGGCGCGAGCTTGGGCTCGGCGAAGGGGATCGTCGTCGAGAAGTAGCCGAACAGGACCGGGGCCATGCGGGACGCGCGGTTCAGCTCGCCGCCGGGGCTCTCCGCGAGCTCCTCGCGGGGCACCAGCACGGCGTACTCGTAGCCGTTGATGACCTCGTAGCCGTCGGGGCGCTTGCCCTCGACCTCCTTCGTGGTGAAGCGGTCGATGCCCACGGAGGAGTTGATGTCGAAGGTCTCGCCGCCCTTGCGCACGCCCGAGTTGCGGACGACGTTGCGCCAGGTGGTCTCCGCCCGGTCACGGCCGGGGACCGCGCTCGCGGCGATGCGGAAGCCGAGCCCGTCGGTGGTCTCGTAGCGGCCGGTGGCGCGGCGCGTGGTGACGCGGGCCGCGAGCAGGCCGAACTGGAAGGCGCCGCCCATCACGACGCGCTGGTTCGCGTCCCAGCGGGGCGTCGGCTCCAGGGTCTCCTTGCGGCCGCCGGTCTTCTTGACCTTGTACTTGTTCGGCTTGAACTTCGGGTAGGCGCTGTACTTGCCCGTCGTCCACTCCCAGACGCTGCCCGCCTGGTCCATGACGTCGTACGGGCTCGCGCCGCCGGGGAACGAGCCGACGTTGAACAGCTTGGTCCGGCCGATCTCCTGGGTGTGCGCGTGGCCCTGGGCCTCCCAGTCGTCGCCCCAGGGGAACCACTGGTCCTTCCCCGCGCGGGCGGAGTGGATCCACTCCTCCTCGCTGGGCAGGCGCACGCCGGCCCACTCGCAGTACGCCGTCGCGTCGGTGTAGTCGACGAAGACGACCGGGGCGAGGTCGAGGCCCTTCGGGACGGCCCACTCGACCTCCTCCCAGTTCTCGGACCACCAGCGCTTCTTGCTGTCGTTGTCCCAGGTCTTGCGCACGTAGCGCTCGCCGGCCTCGCGCGCCGCCTTGGCCTTCTCGGCCTCCTTGCGTCCGAACTCGGTCTGGGCGGCGAAGATCGCCTCCTCACCCCAGTGCAGGGGCGGGCGGTACCCGGTGGCCTCGACGAAGGCGAGGTACTGCTCGTTGGTGACCTCGAACTTGCCCATGTAGAACGGGTCGACCTTGACGCCGTGCTGGGGCGTCTCGCCGTCGAGGGTCCGCGCGAGGCCCTGGTAAGCCTCGGTCTGCAGGAGATCCTCGATGGACTTGGCCTTCGACCCCACGAGGGTGTTGCCGCCCTTGACGGAGACGACGCCCGGGGGCGCCGCCTGGTCGGCGTCGATCATGGGGGAGGTGGTGTCCTCCTTCTTCTTGTCGGCCGAGGCCTCCGCCGGGTGGGCGAGGGCGGGGGACGTGAGGACGAGGGCTGCCAGGCAGGCGGGTGCTGCGAGGTCGTTGAGCAAGATTCGCATCTGTTTCGACGGTTCAGAGGTCAAGGGACGGTTGCGGCTCCCGGGACCTATCAGCGGAGGGTTCCGACGTTTCGGCGACAGACAAAAAAAGGACCGGCGGCGAGGCGTCGCCACCGGAGAGGGCGAACAGTCTAGCCGCCCGGCGGAGACCCCACTACCCCTCTACGGCACGAGCTCCGTTGGTGCGGCCCGCCCCTCAGGCCCGCTCTACTGGCCCCCTCTTCCGGCCCACAGGGCCTCCTCCTCCCGGGGTCGCTCCGCCAGGGGGCCGATCGATCGGCCCGGGAGCACGGAAGTGAGCCAGCAGCCCGGACGCCCTCGCTCGGCCCGCGGCCCTCAGGAGCTCGCCGCGGCGGGCCGGGAGGCCCCGGGGCTCCCGGTCGCAGGCTCGCCCTGGGCGGCGCCCGCGGGCGCCGCCGGCCCACCCCGCTCCGCCGGGACCAGCAGGCCCGCGGCCGCGAGGTCGGCCCTGGGGGCCGCCAGCCACTCCTCGCCGTGCACCTCGAGCAGCCGCAGGAAGGTGTCGATGATGTCCGGCGCGAAGGCGCGCCCCGACTGGGACTCGAAGAAGTCGATGGTCTTCTGCAGGGACCACGCGCCCTTGTAGGAGCGGCGGGTCGTCAGGGAGTCGAAGACCTCGACCACGCAGAGGATGCGGCCGGGGCGGGAGATCTCACGCCCACGGAGGCGGAACGGATAGCCCAGCCCGTCCCACCGCTCGTGGTGCTCGACCACGTACTGGACCACCCGCTGCAGCTGGGGGTGCTCCCCGAGGCGCTCGGCGCCGACGAGCGGGTGGCGCTGCATCTCACGGCGCTCGGCCGGGGTGAGGGGGCCCTTCTTGGTGAGGAAGCCCAGGTCGTCCAGGAAGATCTTGCCGTAGTCGTGGGCGATGGCCGCGAGCTCGAGGTGCTCGATGGTCTTGCGGTCCAGGCCGAAGTCCTCGGCCACCATCTTGCAGTACCGGCGGGTTCGCTCACCGTGCCCGGCGGTGTAGGGGTCGACCCGCTCGATGGACTTGGCCACGAGGCCCGAGAGGATGTCCACGAGGTCCTGGTAGGGGAGCTCCTCGGAGCGCAGGCGCTGCTCGCGGACCGCGCGCTGCACCGTGGCGCCCAGCAGCTCCGGGTCCACCGGCTTCTGCAGGTAGTCCACGGCCCCGACCTTCATGGCCTGCACGGCCGCCTCCACCCGCGGGTAGCCGGTCATGAGCAGGCACACCGTGTCGGGCCGCAGGCGGCGGGTCGCCGCGAGGATCTCCTCCCCGTCGCTCGTCCCCTCGAACACGACGTCCGTGACCACGGCGTCGAAGGCGGCCCGCTCCACCTCGGCGATGGCCGCGGCGGACGTGGAGGCCAGGGTCACGTCGAGCCCCTGGGCGGTCAGGGCGGCGCCCAGCACGTCCAGGGTGAGCTGCTCGTCGTCGGCGAGCAGGACCTTCAGCGGCGCACCTCCTTCCATCGCTCCTGGGATAGCAGTCGGGAGGGCCCGATGGAAGCGACTTGGCTCGGGTATCGTCTGGGCGCCCCTCCGCCCCATGGACACCCCCGAAGAACTCACCGTCGAGGTCCCCGCCGCCCACGCGGGCGCGCGGCTCGACGTCACCCTCGCGACCCTCGTCCAGGGCCGCTCCCGCAGCCAGCTCCAGCGGCTCATCAAGGACGGCGGCGTGCGGGTGAGCGGCCGGGAGGTGCGCCGCCCCAACACCCCCGTGGAGGCCGGTGACCGGGTGGTCATCACCCTCGACGGGGACCGGGAGGTCTCCACGGACGTCTCCGGGGCGGCGATCCTCGAGCTCGAGGTCCTGCACGAGGACGAGGCGATCGCCGTCGTGAACAAGCCCGCGGGGCTCGTCTGCCACCCCAACCCCCGCCAGACCAGGGGCACCCTCTCGGACCTCGCGCGGGCGCGCTTCGGCGACCTGCCCGAGGTCCAGGGGGAGGACCGGCCGGGCATCGTCCACCGGCTCGATCGGCTGACGAGCGGCGTCATCGTCCTCGGCCGCTCCCTCGAGGCGCTCCGCTCCCTCAAGGAGCAGTTCAAGGAGCGGGAGGTGTCGAAGACCTACCTCGCGGTGGTGCACGGCACCCCGCGCTTCGACTCCGAGTGGAGGACCGGCGCCATCGGCGCGTCCCCGCGCAACCCGGAGCGCATGCGGGTGGTCCCGGCGAACCTCGAGGAGGACCTCCTCGAGCGCGGCGAGGCGCGCACCGCCGAGACCCTCGTGGAGCGCGTCGAGGACCTGGGGCCCGCGACCCTCGTGGCCGCGCACCCGCGCACCGGGCGCACCCACCAGATCCGGGTGCACCTCCAGGACGCCGGGCTGCCCATCGTGGGGGACCGTGTCTACTCCAAGGGGGGTGCCCATCGGGAGCCCCTGCCGAGGGGTGTCCAGGTCATGGAGCGGCCCGCGCTCCACGCCCGCCGGCTCAGCTTCCGGCACCCGCTCTCCGGCGAGGAGGTGACCTTCGAGGCGCCCCTGCCGGCGGACATGGAGACCCTGCTGGCCGGTCTCCGCGCGGCTCGCTGACCGCGAGGGGCGTCGTGCCCGGCCCCGGGCGGCGAGCGCGGGTTCTCCCGGCGCCGCCCCCGTCGGCCGGCGGTCGGACCGTTACCATCTCTCGCCCCGCCCGCCCCTCGGCGCCCCGCGACCCCATCACGCCGATGGGCCAGGGCCCAGCCGAGGCCCAGGACACCCCCAGAGCCCCACGCCCATGACCACCGACACCGGCGCGACCCCCTCCGAAGCCGCCAAGGACCCCGTGCAACGCCTGCGTGAGGCGCGCGAGCAGAGCCTCGTCGGCGGGGGGGAGAAGCGGATCGCCGCCCAGCACGCCAAGGGGAAGATGACCGCCCGTGAGCGGATCGACTTCCTGGTGGACGAGGGCTCCTTCATCGAGCTGGACCGCTTCGTGACGCACCGCTGCACGAACTTCGGGATGGAGGAGCAGAAGATCCTCGGGGACGGCGTGGTGACCGGGCACGCCCGCATCGACGGCCGCCCCGTCTACCTGTTCAGCCAGGACTTCACGGTCTTCGGCGGCAGCCTCTCCGAGACCCACGCGGAGAAGATCTGCAAGGTGATGGACCTCGCGCTGAAGGTGGGTGTCCCGGTGATCGGCCTCAACGACTCCGGCGGGGCGCGGATCCAGGAGGGGGTGTCCAGCCTCGGCGGCTACGCGGAGATCTTCTGGCGCAACACCCAGGCCTCGGGCGTCATCCCGCAGCTCTCCGGCGTCCTCGGCCCGTGCGCGGGGGGCGCGGTGTACAGCCCCGCCCTCACCGACTTCATCGCCATGGTGGAGGGCAACTCGTACATGCACATCACGGGGCCGGACGTGGTCAAGACCGTGACGCACGAGGAGGTCACCAGCGAGGACCTCGGCGGCGCCTCGGTCCACAGCGCCAAGTCCGGCGTGGCCCACTTCGCCACGCCCGACGACAAGAGCTGCCTGCTGCTGCTGCGCAAGCTCCTCTCGTACCTGCCCCTGAACAACGCCGAGGACCCGCCCTTCGTCCCCTCGGAGGACCCCTCCGACCGGGAGGACACGGCCCTCGACGGGATCGTGCCCGAGGACCCGCAGAAGCCCTACGACATGCGCCAGGTGCTCGAGAAGGTGCTCGACGAGGGCTCCTGGTTCGAGGTCCAGGAGGGCTGGGCCCAGAACCTGCTGGTGGGCTTCGGCCGCCTGGGGGGGCGCGTGGTCGGGATCGTCGCCAACCAGCCCGCCGTGCTCGCCGGCTGCCTGGACAGCGAGGCCAGCGAGAAGGGGGCGCGCTTCATCCGGTTCTGCGACTCCTTCAACATCCCGATCGTCACCTTCGAGGACGTCCCCGGGTTCCTGCCGGGCACGGACCAGGAGCACGGCGGCATCATCCGGCGGGGCGCGAAGCTGCTCTACGCCTACTGCGAGGCCACCGTACCGCTCCTCACCGTCATCACCCGCAAGGCCTACGGCGGCGCGTACGACGTGATGGCCTCCAAGCACATCCGGGCCGACGTCAACGTGGCCTGGCCCGGGGCGATGGTGGCCGTGATGGGGGCGGCGGGGGCCGCGAAGATCATCCACCGCCGGGAGATCCAGGCGTCGGACGACCCCGCGGCCGTCGAGGCGCAGCGCGCGGCCGAGTACGACGAGACCTTCAACAACCCCTACCGCGCCGCGGCCCGGGGCTTCGTGGACGACGTGATCGAGGCCTCCCGGACCCGCCCGTACCTCATCCGGTCCCTCGAGCTGCTGCGGACGAAGAAGGAGAACCGTCCCGTGCGGAAGCACGGCAACATCCCCCTCTGAGTCCCCGCCCGGCCCTCCGCAGGGTCCTCGATCGGGTCCTCCTTACGGACCCCTCGGTGGGCGCGGCCGCGCCTCGCTCCGGGGCGCCCGGGGCGCTCCGGAGGACGCCGGGCGCCGTTTTCCCGGGTTCGCGCCACCCCCTGGGGGCGCCCGACGACTAATCTCTCGCGCTTGCGCCTCCCCCGTCCGGATGTCCGGAGGCGCTCCACGACCATGGACCTGACCCTTCCGCAGCGCCTCCAGCAGTCCGTCCAGGGCTCCTTCCACAAGACCGCTCTCCTCCAGAAGCGGGTCCGAGAGCTGATCCGCGGCGCCTCGCCGCTGATCGAGACGCGGGAGTCGAACCCGATCAAGATCGCGTTCCTGGAGATGGAGCGCGGCCTCATCGAGCTGATCCCCGACGAGGAGAACCCGGCGCCCCCGACCTCCCTCTGAGGTCGCTCCGCTGGCCGAGCAGGTGACCTCCGCGTCCCGTCCTCGCCGCCACGACGGCCCCCTCGCCGAGCGCGGCGGGTGGGTGGAGCTCCTGCGGGCGCCCGCCGCCCTGTTCTCCCTCGTCGCGAGGACGAGGTCGGGGCTCTACGCGCGCCGGCTGCTGCCGTCCTTCGAGGTCGGCGCACCCGTGGTGAGCGTCGGCAACGTGGCCGCCGGCGGGACGGGCAAGACGCCGATGATCGCATGGCTCGCCCGGCGGCTCCGGGAGCGCGGCCTGCGCGCGGGCATCGTGTCCCGGGGCTACGGCGCGGACGCCGCCGACGGGGTGGAGGTCCTCAACGACGAGGCGCGCATGCTCGCCGGCCTCCTGCCGGACGTGCCCCACCTCCAGGACCGGGACCGCGTGCGCGCGGCGACGGCGCTGGCGGACCGCGGCCTCGACGTGATCCTCGTGGACGACGGGTTCCAGCACCGGCGCCTGGCGCGGGACGTGGACCTCGTGCTCCTCGACGCGCTCCGTCCCTTCGGGCTCCCGGCGCCCCGCGGCGGCGGCGCGCCCGTGGAGGCGCCGCTCCCCCGGGGGCTGATGCGCGAGCCCCTGTCGGCGCTCCGGCGCGCCTCGGCGGTCGTGATCACGCGCGCGGACGCGGTGGAGCCGGCGGTCCTCGACGCCCTCGAGCGCCGGGTCGAGGCGGCCGCGCCCGGGGTCCCGGTGGCCCACGCGACCCACGTGCCCGTCCGGCTCCGCGAGGTGGGGGGGGCGACCGACGACCCCCGCCTCCCGGAGGAGCTCGAGGGGATGGAGGTGGACCTGCTCAGCGGCATCGGCAACCCCGGCGCCTTCGAGGCCACGGCCCGCGGCCTCGGCGCGACGGTCTGCTCGCACCGGCGCTTCCCCGACCACCACGACTTCTCGGCCGGCGACCTCGTGGGCCTCGGCGTCGAGCGGCCCGTGCTGACCACGGCCAAGGACGCCGCCCGCCTCGAGGGGCTCGACGGGGTGAGCGCGCCGCCTCGGACGCTCGTCCTCGAGGTGGAGCTCGAGGTGACCCGGGGGCGCCCCGTCCTCGACGCGCTCCTGGACTCGCTGCCGCCCACCCGGGCCGCCCGCGAGCGGGCCTCGATCCACGAGGGGCTCCATGGCTGACGGCGGCGGAGCTCCGGATCCGGCCGCGCCCGGCGGGGCGGCCGAGCCGCCCGCGCTCGAGCGTGTCCTGCGGTTCGACGACAGGCCCCTTGTGCCCGG
>JASFWR010000241.1:0-5885 GCA_050049155.1 Planctomycetota bacterium
GTGTTCACGCCGTCGCTGATGCGGACCGTGCTGCCGATCCCCATCCAGCGCCCCTGCTCCGGCCGGAACGACAGGGACAGGCCGGCCTGCAGGGGGCCGATGAGGCGCGTGGGCCGCTGCCAGACCGGCCCGGCGCCGAGCCCGCCGTGGGCGGTGGCCGTGCGGCGGAGCATCAGCAGCGCGGCCTCGTCGAAGGTGCCGGAGAGGGCGAACTGGTCCGCGGCGCGGATCTCGTCCAGGGTCGAGAGCACCTGGGGCTCCCCGTCCGTGGTGAGGGTCCGCCAGATGGCCGGGGCGAAGGACTGCTGGCCGAGGACCGCCGCCCCGACCCCGTGGGTGGACGGCGGGCGCGGCCCCGTGGACTGCCACGCGCCCTCGCTGTCCTGGGCGGTGCCGAGGCCCCGCTCGGAGATCATCTGCACGCCCGCCTGCTTCTCGTCGAGCCCCGCCATGCGCAGCAGCTCGCCGCCCACCGAGACCACCGTCCCCGGGTCGAAGCCGCTGCCGCCGGCGAGGGTGAGCTGGTCGCCGCCCCCACCCACGGGGGCCCCGAGCCGGGCCACCTGGCCGAGGAGGTTCCCGAGCATCTGCGGCGGAGCGCTGTTGAGGTCCACCAGGCCGGCCACGTCCACCACGTCCATCCCGAAGGCCACGCCGCCGGGGTCGGCCGGGTCGAAGCCCCCCTCGGGGAAGTCCATGCTGACGACGAGCTCGTCCAGGCCGTCGTGGTACGGGGTCGGGTCCAGGGCGGGGTGGGTCCCGTCCAGCCCGATGCGCGCGTGGCGGCCGGCGGCGTCGAGGGCCAGGCGCAACTGCACGTCGTTGGTCTCGAACTCGCTGGCCGCGTCCGCGTTCCGCGCCGTGGCGAGGAACGGCGCCGTCAGGGCGAAGAGCGCGAGCAGGATGAAGAGGACCAGCACGAGCACGAAGCCGTGTTCGGCGCGGCGCCGGGAGAGGGACGGGGAGAGCCTCATGCGTCCACCGTCCCGAGGGCCCGCACCGTGACGCGCTCCTTGAGCCCGTCGTCGAACAGGAGGTCGATGTCCACCGGCCCCGCGTGGAAGACCGGGTCGAGGCCGCCGCTCTCGTCGAAGCGGATCTCCTCCGGGCCCCCGGCCATGAACTCCGCGCTCTTCGGGAGCACCACCTCGTCACCGCGGGAGACCACCGAGAGGATCACGTCGTCCACCCGGCCGGCGAAGCGCTGGCGGCCGCCGCCGAGGACGAGGCCGCTCTCCAGCCCCCAGATGGGGCGCGTCTCCGCGCGGTCCGCCACGGGGACGCCGTCGGCCAGGGCGACCACCCGGCGGCGGTCGTAGCGCAGCTCGATCTTGGTCCAGTGCTCGGGCTCGAGCACGCCGGCCCCGGAGCGCAGGCTGATGGTCTCCCCCTTCACGGGCCGGCCGAGCCCGTCCTCCCGCTGGGTCGTCAGCTCGAAGCTCACGGCGCCGTCGCTGCCGGCCTTGATGCGCACCACCCGCCCCAGGTCCACCACGTCCGCGTCCGAGAGGGTGGCCGGGCGCAGCACCGCGGAGAGCCGGAAGCCCTCGCTCACGTCGAAGATGGGGTCGGAGCTCAGGTCGATCTGCACCTTCGCGCCCCGCGGGCCGAGGTCCAGGTCCAGGGCCTTACCCACGTAGCCCTCCTCCGAGAGGAACTGGCCCGTGAAGCCCTCGGCGTCCCCGCCGATCCCCCGAGCGCCCTCCAGCTCGGGCCCCTCGAACCGCCAGGTGCCCGCCACCGTGAACGCCTCCGTCTGGAGGGTCTGGCGGGCGCGGTCGATCATGACGCGTGCGGGGGCGCCGCGCTCGATGGCCGTGTTCCGGGTCTGCCGCAGGGCGTTGGCCACGAGGCCGCGGGCGGCGCCGCGGCTGGGGTCGAACGACGCGAAGCTCCCGAGGCCGACACCGAGCACGATCCCGATGAGCGTCATCACCAGGAGCAGCTCCACGAGGGTGAAGCCGCGGGCGCCCCGGCGCGCCTGGGGGGCGCCGCCGCGCGGGCGTCGGGTCCGGTGCTTCGGCTTCGATCCCAAGGGGCGCCCGCCTAGCGGTTGAAGTTGCCGATGTCGTCCGCGGTCCCGAACTGGCCGTCCGGGCCGGCGGAGATGAGCTGGAAGCTATCCTGCCGGTAGGGCGAGCCGGTGGTCGGGTTGATCGTCGCGACGACCTTCTCCTCGATCCACTCCGCCAGCTCCTCGCTGTAGGTCACGTAGGTCCCGCCGCGCTCGTAATCCCGGCGGTGCAGGTAGACGATCGGGTTGCCCCAGTGGTCGCACAGCTCGAAGACCTCGGAGCTCGCGAAGCGCGTGTGCGGGGTCTTGGAGTCGTCCCCGTCGGTGTTGCCGAGTCGGTCGTCGTAGTCCCCGCCGGCCAGGTAGGAGCCGTCGGCGGGCATGAGCGCGATCAGGAGGGACTCCACCCCCATGTTCGTCTTGCTCGGCTTGGGGTCGAGCTTGCGCGGGAAGGTGGAGGGCGGGTAGTCGCCCTTCGCCCGGGCGTAGCTCGAGACCTCCGCGGAGACCTGGTCCAGCCAGGTGCGCGTCATCTTCGAGTTCACCGCGTCCTTGGAGGACAGCAGGTTCGGGAGCAGGAACGCGAAGAGCAGGCCCACGATGATGACCACCGCGAGCAGCTCGATGAGCGAGAAGCCGGCGCGGGTGCCCGCGACGGGCCGCCGGAGGAGGCCACGCCGGGGCGAGCCGAGGTGCACGGGGAGCGTCATGGTCAGCGCCTCCGGACGACGCGCACGTCGTCCATGAAGAGGTCCGCCCGGCGCCCGGCCTCACCGCCCACGAAGGCGCCGAAGTGGATGGGCTGGCGGGACGAGGTGAGCCGGTCGCACTCGAGGTTGGTGGCCACGGGCTCGCCGTCGATGTAGATGGTGAAGGTGGCGTCGAGGTCGTCGCCCACGCGCTCGATCTCCACACGGATGGGCTCCCCGATCGGCCACTGGGGCCCGACCACCTGCTTGAAGCGGGCCTCCTCGTCCGTGGGCGACTTCTGCACCCGCGCCTCCAGGAAGCCGTCGCGGTTCCGGCTGATGACCACCTCCGCGGTCACCTGGGCCTCGCCCCCGGGGCGCGTGCGCTCCGCGGAGATGAAGACGCCGGCGCGGGTGCCCTTGGCCTCCTCCCCCACGGTCAGCACGCAGGAGAAGGCGAGGAAGCGGTCCGGGGGGAGCGAGCGGAACGCGCGCGTGCGTCCGCCGCGGTCGTTCTGGCCCGAGATGGCCACGCCCTCGTCCCGCAGGTCCACGAGGGGCCCGAAGCCCTGGTCGAGGATCCAGCCGTTCCCGACCCGCCCGGAGGCGCGGTCGAACCGGTCCGTCCAGACCTCCTTGGACTCGTGGTCGGTGATGCGGGCGGCCTGAGCCGCGGCGTAGGCGCTCACCGCGTCGCCGTCCCCGGCAGAGCGGCGGTCGTCCACGATCTCGCTGAAGAGGGTGATGGACTCGGCGGAGTCCCCGGAGGCGTAGTGCCACCAGGCGACCCCGGCCCGCGCGGAGGCGAGCGAGGGGGAGAGCCGGCGCGCCTCGGAGAAGCAGATCTCCGCACGGGCGAGGTCGCCCACCTGCAGGGCGTTCCAGCCGCGGCGCGACCAGAGGCTCGCGCTGCCGGTCTCCACCGTCAGCGCGCGCTCGAAGTAGCGCTCGGCGCCGACGTGGTCGCCGCCCGCCTGGAGCAGGGCGCCCATGCGCTCGAGGGCGGGCACGAGGTCGAGCTCCACGTCGAGGGCGGCCCGGTAGGCGGCGCGGGCCTCCGCCTCGTCGCCCGCCTGCTCGTACAGCCGTCCCCGCTGGTAGAGGGTCCACGGGTCACCGGGCGCCGCGCGCAGGGCGTCGTCCGCGAAGGTCACGGCCTCCTCGGGGTTCCCCGTCACCTCGGCCAGGCGGCTCATGGCGCGCAGGGCCTCGTGCCGCCGGAAGGGGTCGGCGTCCAGGGCGAGCCCGAGGGTCTCGGCGGCCAGCGCCGGCTCACCGGCGTCCATGGCGAACAGGCCCGCGGCGAGCAGCACGTCGAAGCCGCCCTCCACCGGAGCCCCCCCATCGTCGGGGATGCCGGCGCCGAGCATGGCCTCGCCGGCGGCGGTGAAGCGGGTGGCGGAGAGGGTGCCGGCCGCCGCGACGGCCTGCAGGCCGACCTCGTCGGCCACGTCGGCGCTGATCGCGGTCCCGAAGGCCGCCACCGCCTCGTCCATGCGGCCCGCTCCGAGCAGGGCGCCCGCGTGGGCCAGGCGGATCCGCACGCGCATGGCGCGCTCCTCGGGGGCCTTGGGCTCCCGCCGCACGGCCTCCTGGAGGTGCTCGAGGGCCTCCTCCACGCGGCCCTCGGCCACGAGGAAGCGCCCGTAGCGGAAGCGCGCCTCCCAGTTGGTGCGCTCGACCCGGAGGCCCTCGCGGAAGCTCGCCTCGGCGGCGTCCTTCATGCGCAGCTGCTGGAGCAGGACGCCGAGGCGCGCGTGGATGGACGCGTTCGTGTCGTGGCCCGACTCGAGCAGGTCCCTGTAGGTGTCGTAGGCGTCCTCGAAGCGGAAGCCCAGCTGGTAGCAGGTCGCGAGGCCGAGGCGCGGCCGCGCGTCGTCCTGCAGGTTGATCTGCTGCGCCCGCTGGTAGAGCGTCTCCGCCACCTCGAGGGCCCGCGGCGTCTCGTTGCGCTTGAGCAGGCACCCGTCGGCGAACTGGAGCGCCGCCTCGAACTCGCCGGGCTGGAGCGGGTCACCGAAGCGCGCGAGCCCGACCTCCACCTCGGTGAGGGCGTTGTCCACCAGCCCGAACTCGTCCACGCGGCCCGGCTCGTAGGTGATCGGCGAGCGGTAGAGCGGGGCGCCCGTGACCACGTTCACCGGCAGGAACACCAGCTCGGGGTCCTCCATGCCGGGGAGCTCGTAGCGGTTCTCGTTCAGGATCCGGCCGAACTCGAACTTGTTGGTGTAGATCCAGTCGAACTGCTCCTTGAGGCCCGCGATCTGGGCCGCGCGCGCCTCGGGGTCGTCCGAGAGCCCCTCGGCGCCGATGCCCACGGGACCCTCGAGGTCCGCGCCGCTCGGCCCCGCGAAGTCCGCCGCGCCTCCCCCGACGCCATCGAAGAGCCCCGGACGGTCGGAGGCCCAGGCGGGGCGCTCGGGCCGCCGCAGGTGGTCGCCGTAGTGCGCGGGCACCGGGCCCCAGCCGGTGGGCGGCGCCAGGGCCGTCAGCGGCTCCAGGGGCGGCAGGCTCACGGCCAGGGACGGCAGGGGCGAGGTGGGCGACGGCGGCGAGAACAGGTCCCGGTCCAGGGTCACCGCGCGGGCCCGGTCGGCCAGGGCCACGTCCACGTCCGGGACGCGCTGGCTCTCGTACTCCTTCGGGGTGATCCGCGGGGAGCCGCGCCGGCCGCCGCTGTCCGCGAGCATGCCCTTGAACTGCCAGCCCACGAAGGCGGCGAAGAGGAGGAAGACGACGGGCTCTTTGCGCATCTAGCTCGACGGTGAGGGGGGAGTGTGGAGCGGGAGGGGCGGCGGGGATCAGGCGTCCTCGTCGTCGGCGACCTCGACCTCGTTCACGCGGACGACGAGGAAGGTCACCTTGGCCTGGACCTCGTCCGCCTTGGAGGACGCGCGGCGCGCGTCGATCGTCTCGATGGGGAGCGCCTGCTGGCGCACGGAGAACTCGGCGTTGCCGTCGGCCGGGGTCTCGCAGGCGAGCAGCCAGCGAGCGAGGGCGTCCGGGCCCGCCACGACGTCCACGGACACCTTGGTCCGCTCGATGGCGCCCAGCCCGCGGCGGGACGTGAAGGCGGGATCGAGCTTCACGTCCACGCTGCGGACCTGCTTGACGCCGGACTCGATCGCGAGCACGAGGGTGCGCTCGAGGAGGTCCACCGCGTGCAGGTTCCGCTCGATGGC
>JASFWR010000243.1:0-5875 GCA_050049155.1 Planctomycetota bacterium
CTCGAGGGCCGACTCGAGGGCCGGCCGGAGGGCCGACCGTGAGGTCCGCCGCCGGGGAACGACGGCCCGGGCTCGGGCCCAGCCCGTGGGGGTCCCTGTGAGCCCTCCGCGGGCCCGGGCGCGTCGCGGTCGGGAGGTCCCCTGGCCCCTGTGGAGAGGGCGCGCCCGGACCGCCTCCCTGCGGCCTCCTCCGGGCCGCCGGCGCGCCGTCCGGCTCCCCCGTCGGCGCTCCCCGTGGCCCTCCCCGTGGCGCTGCGAGGCCGCCACCTCGGCGCCCTCCCGCCGCCGCCCCACCGCCCGGGCACGAAAACGGGGCCCGGCTCGATGGGTACGAGTGGTCGGGCCCCTGAGGAGGAGTGCCGTGGGGATCGACCACGGGGTGCCCCGGGGTGAAGCCCGACGCCCGATTCGTGCACGAATTTCGCCCGATCTGCCCCCATGGCGTCGGGAAGGGGCCAATCTCTGGCCGATAGCCACCGGGGGCTCGCCCGCCGCCCCGGTTCCCACTGCCCGCGCTCCTCCCGGAGCGACCCTCCCGAGGCCCGGCCCGCCGGCCCCCGGGAGGCCCAAGACCGGCCTTCCACCTGGCCCCGAGACGACCCGCTCCATGTCGCCCGAGCCCGAAGCCACCACCTCCCGCCCCCTCCAGCGCCCCACCGGCAAGACCAAGGTCGCCGTGGTGGGCGCGGGGTACATCGCCGACTTCCACCTGGAGGTGCTGAAGGCCCTCCCGAACGTCGACCTCGTCGCGGTGTGCGACGTGAGCGAGGCCCGGGCCAAGGACGCCGCCGCCCGCTTCGGAGCCCCCCACGCGGTCACGGACCTGAAGGAGCTCGCCGGCCTCGGGGTGGACGTGGCCCACCTGGCCGTGCCGCCCGACCTGCACGTGGCCCTGACCCGGGACCTGCTCGAGTCCGGCGTCGGCGTCTTCGCCGAGAAGCCCATCGCCCTCGCGACCGATGACGCCCGCGGGCTCGCGGAGCTCGCCGCCGACCGCGGCCTGCCCCTGGCGGTCAACCACAACAACGTCTACCACCCCTCCTTCGTGCGCCTCATGGAGCGCGTGCGCGCGGGCGAGATCGGGCGCGTGGAGCACGTGCAGGTGACCCTTTCCGTGCCGCTCCGCCAGCTGGACGCCGGCGACTACTCCCACTGGATGTTCCGCGCCCCGCGCAACATCGTCTTCGAGCAGGCGGTCCACCCCCTGAGCCAGCTCGAGCACCTGCTGGGCCCCGTGCGCTCCGCCACCAGCTCCCGCCTGGCCACCATCGACCTCCACCCGGGCCAGCGCTTCCACAAGCGCTGGGCCGCGTCCTTCGAGGCCGAGCGCGGCACCGCCGAGCTCTACATGGCCTTCGGGGAGCCCTTCACCCGCTCGACCCTGCAGGTGCTCGGCACCGACGGCTCCCTCGAGGCGGACCTCTTCCACGACCAGCTGGCCGGCGAGCAGAAGACCCTCTGGCTCGACTTCTGGAACAGCTACCTGGCCGGCGCCCGCCGGGCCAAGGAGCTGCGCCGGGACGCGCGCCGGGTGCTCAAGGGCTGGTCCATGTTCACCCTGGGGATCGGCAAGCGCGAGGACGCGTTCTTCGTGGGCATGCGCGACTCCATCGGCGCCTTCCACGACGCCCTGCTGGGCGGGAAGGACCTGCCCAACGACGGCTGGTCCGCCCTGCGGGTCACCGAGTGGGCCGACGCCCTGGCCGGGGACACCTCCGCCGAGGCGCCCCCGGTGCCGGAGTTCCCCGACCCCGGCGAGGCCCGCGAGGGCGAGGTCGTGGTCCTCGGCGGCAGCGGCTTCATCGGCCGACGGGTCGTGGAGCGCCTCCTCGCGAAGGGCGAGAACGTCACCTGCGTGGTGCGCCGCTTCCACAGTCTCCCGCCCGCCATCGTGGAGCCCGGCCTCTCCGGCAAGCTCCGCATCGTGCGCGCCTCCCTCGGGGACGAGGAGGGCATGGCGCGGGCGCTCGCCGGCGCGAAGCGCTGCATCCACCTGGCCACCGGCGGCGGCGACACCTGGGAGGACGTCCAGCGCGTCATGGTCGACGGCTCCGCGCGGGTCGCCGAGCAGTGCCACGAGGCCGGCGTCGAGCGCCTCGTGTACGTGTCCTCCATCGCCGCCCTCTACACCGGCCAGGACGGCGGCCAGTCCGTCATCCACGACAGCTGGGACACCGACCCCCAGCCGCTGGCGCGCCCCGTGTACTCCCGCGGCAAGGCCGCGGCCGAGCAGGCCCTCAAGGCCGTCGCCGACCGCACCGGGCTCGGGCTCGTGGTGATGCGGCCCGGCGTCGTCCTCGGCGAGGGCACGCCCATGCAGCACTCGGGCCTCGGCCTGTGGGTGCGCGACAACCACTGCGTGGGCTGGGGCCTCGGGGACAACGCCCTGCCCCTGGTGCTGGCGGACGACGTGGCGGACGCCCTGGTGGCGGCCTGCCTCGCGGAGGGCGCCGGCGTGGACGGGGAGGCCCTGAACCTCTGCGCGAACCCGGGCATCAGCGGGCACCAGGCGGTGCTCGAGCTGCAGAGGGCCACCGGCCGCAAGATGGCCTTCCACCCCCGGAGCCTCTCCAAGTCCCAGCTGATGGAGCTCGGCAAGTGGGTGGTGAAGCGCGTGGGCGGCCGCAAGGTGGACCTGCCCTCCTACCGGGACCTGAAGTCCCGCGCCCTGGCCACGCCCTTCTCCAGCAACCTGGCCCGGGAGAAGCTGGGCTGGACGCCGGTGGAGGATCGTGAGACCTTCCTGGACCGGGCCATCCGGATCTACGGCCGCGACGGCGGCTGATCCCGCGCCCCGGCCCGACCGCCCCCCACGCTTTGGCCGACCCCGCCCACCTCCTCCACGTCTTCGCCACCTTCTGCCCCGCGGGGCCGCAGGTGAGGACCGTGCTGCTGATGGACGCGCTCGGGGACCGCTACCGCCACACGGTGGTGGCGACCGACCACCGCACCGAGGCCCTGGACCTGGTGCGCAGCGCGCAGGTGGACACCCTGCCCTGGGAGCCGAAGGAGGGCGCCATGTCCGGCGTCCGCTTCTGCCGCGACCTGCTGAAGCGGGTCAAGCCGGACCTCCTGCTCACCTACAACTGGGGCGCCATGGACGCGGTGCTCGCGGCTCGCAGTAGCCGGCTCAACCGGCACGTGCACCACGAGGACGGGTTCAACGTGGACGAGGCGGACGGGCTCCACTCGCGGCGCAACTGGGCGCGGCGCATGAGCCTGCGGGCCACGGACGTGGTGGTGCCCAGCGAGAACCTCCTGCGCATCGCTAGGCGCACCTGGCGCCTGTCGCGGGCGCAGCTGATCCCCAACGGCATCGACGCGAACCGCTTCACCCGGGACGAGGCCGCCGGCGCCGCCTTCCGGGAGGCCCACGGGCTCCCCACGGACGCCTTCGTCCTCGGCGCCGTGGGGCACCTGCGCCCGGTGAAGAACTTCCCCCGCCTCGTGCGGGCCGCCGCCCGGGCCGCCTTCCACGCCAACCGCCCGCTGTCCCTGTGCATCGTGGGCGACGGCCCGGAGCGCGGCGCCATCGAGCAGGCCGCCGCGGAGGTCGCGGGCGACCTGCAGGTGGTGCTCACGGGGCACCTCACGGACCTGGCCCCCGCGTACTCGGCCTTCGACGCCCTGGGCATCACCAGCGACTCGGAGCAGCAGCCCGTCTCGCTGCTGGAGGCCATGGCGGCCGAGGTCCCCGTGGTGGCCACGGACGTGGGCGACGTGAGCGCGACCCTGCCCCCGGAGGGGCGCCTCTTCGTGGTGCCCCTGGGCCCCAACGTGGAGGAGGAGCTGGCCGGCGCCATGGCGCGCCTGGCGGGCGCGGTGGATCAGCGCACCTCCCTGGCCGCGGAGGGCCTGGAGCGCGTCCGGGAGCGGTACTCCCTCGAGGCCATGGTCTCGGCCTACGGGGACGTGTACGAGTCGGCGCTGCGCCGCTGAGCGGGGCGCGCGGCTCCCCCCACGCCGCCGCCACATGCGCGGCCGAGCGTCGCCCGAAGAGGCACCGGGGCGCCGCGCCGCGGACATGCCCCGCCCCGCGCCCCACCTCGCCCCCCGTGGGTCCTACAATGGTCCGCCGGATCGGCGACGAGCGTCCGCCGGCTGCCCACGAGCACCGCATCTCGACCGGGCCCCGGACGCCGAGCGCCTGCCCCACTGCGACCACCGACGACCTCGATGATCACCAAAGCGACTCCGAACGCCGCGACCGCCTCCGTCCAGGAGCGGATCACCCGACGCGCCTTCGCCCAGGCCATGGCCATGATCCACATGGCCAACAACCGCAAGAAGGACGTGGGCGACCCCAAGGTGGGCGGCCACCCCGCCTCCTGCGCCAGCGCCATGCACATCCTGTCGGCGCTGCACCTGGACGTGCGCCAGCCCCAGGACTTCGTGTGCTGCAAGCCCCACGCCTCGCCCGTGGACCACGCGCTGCACAACCTCCTGGACCTGTTCCGCCACAACGAGCACGTGGACTGGTTCGAGCCGAACCCGGGCTCCAAGGGGGACGCCTGGTTCACGGAGGAGGAGGCCAAGAAGACCATGGCCGGCCTCCGCCGCTTCCCCACCGAGGACAGCCCCCACGTCTTCCAGAGCTACCACGCCCGGGCGGACGCCGACCACTTCCACTTCCTGCCCTCGGGCACGGTGGGCATCCCGCCGGTGGTCTCGGGCTACCTGGCGCTGGCCTACCGCTACGCCAAGGACCACGGCTGGGAGGTCCCCGAGGACGCCCACTTCTGGTCCCTGATCGGCGACTCCGAGTTCCGCGAGGGCTCCCTGCTGGAGGCCATGCCGGACCTCGCCGAGCGCCTGCTCGGGAACGTCACCTGGATCATCGACTACAACCGCCAGAACCTCGACGGCACGCGCATCCCCAACGAGCGCGGCCTCGAGCAGACCGACGCGGAGCGCATCGAGCAGACCTCCATCGCCAACGGCTGGCGCGTCATCCAGGTGCGCCACGGCAAGCTGCGCGAGGCGATCTTCAAGGGCGAGGGCGGCGACGCCATCCGCGAGGTCCTCGAGCGCGGGCTCACCGACTACGAGTTCCAGATGCTGGTGCTCAAGCGCGACGCCGAGGCGGCGCGCCGGGTGTTCGCCGAGAAGCACGCCGGCACCAAGGCGGGCATGAAGGCCCTCAGCGACGACGAGGTCATCTGCATGCTGCTCGACCTCGGCGGCCACTGCTACGACTCCATCCGCGAGGCGCTAGCGCGCTCCCGTGAGGAGTCGGACGAGCCGTACATGATCATCGCCCACACCCTCAAGGGCTGGGGCCTCGAGTGCCTCGCCGACCCGGCGAACCACTCGACCCTGCCCAAGGGCGGCGAGATCGAGGCCCTGCTCGAGGAGCACGGCCTCTCCATGGACGACCCCTTCCAGCGCTTCGCCGCGGACAGCGAGGAGGGCGAGTTCCTCATGGCGCGCCGCGACCTGTTCCGCGCCGGCATGGACGAGCACGAGGAGCTGCGCAAGCGCAACAAGGCCAAGGTGAAGGCCGACATCGAGGGCGCGGGGCCCATCCCCGAGTCCCTCGACATCGACCTGTCCCTGTTCCCCATCGCCCACACCCAGTGGATGTGGGGCCAGCTGGCCGCCAAGCTCGTGCGCATCGGCTCCGCCGTGACCGACGCCCGCCAGGGCCGCCGGCGCAGCGACGTGCAGGGCGCCCAGGACCTCACCGAGCACGAGCGCCGCTGGGCGCCGGCCGCCGAGTACGTGATGACCATGTCCCCGGACGTGGGTACCTCGACCAACATCTCGTCGGTGCTCAACGAGCGCATCTACGGCCCCGACCGCGAGGACGGGACGATCGGCAAGGAGCTCGAGGTCAAGTACAAGCACCCCGAGCTCGTGGCCACCCAGGACGCCT
>JASFWR010000242.1:0-5875 GCA_050049155.1 Planctomycetota bacterium
GCCCGCGTCGCTCCCGCCTGCCTCCGGGATCGGCGCGGTGAACGCGGTCTCGGAGAGGTTGTTCTCCTCGGCGATCCGCTGCATCAACCGCTCGTCCATGGGCTCCTCCAGGGGGACCACGGCCGCGGGGTTGCCCGTGAACGGACCCTCCTCGAAGGCGTCGATCTGGTAGAGGGGGAGCTCCATCGGTCAGGCCTCGTCCTCGATCAGCAGTCCGTCGCCGCCCACGACGCGGGCCCGCGCCCCGGGCGGGACCACCGTGGTCCCCGAGTACTCCTCGATCACCGCCGGTCCGTGGACGAGGTCCCTGGGCCGCAGCTCACCGCGGTGGTGGACGGCCGCGCGGACGGCGGCGCCGCTGAAGCGGACCTCGCGCTCACCCGCGGCCGCGGCGCGCGCTCCCCCTGTCCCTGGAGCGTCCGCTCCCTCGGCCGCCTCGTTCGGGGCCTCGGTCGCCCGCAGGCGGACGTGGACGAGCTGCACCTCCTGGTCCTCGAGGGTCCAGCCGAAGCGCGCGGCGTGGGCGCGGTGGAAGGCGCCCTCGGGGTCCTCGCACCAGGGGACGGAGAGCTCGTAGGACTGGCCGCGGTAGCGCAGGGCGAGGCTCGCCTCGACCCGGGGTGTCCCGTGCAGGTCGCCGCCCTCCGCGAGCACCGCGAGGGCGTCCTCCTGGAGCCCACCCCGGAGGCTCGCGAGCTCGGCCGCGCCGACGTCGCGGACCGGGCGGAGCACGGTGGCGGAGCGGTCGACGGAGCGCCTGGCGTGGGTCATGCCCGAGGCCGACAGGACCCCGGGGTCCGACGGGACGAGGGCCGACGGCATGCCGAGGGCGCGGGCGAGCTCCGCGGCGGCGAGGCCGCCGCCGCCGCCGAAGGCCACCAGCGGCGTCGCGCGCGGGTCCCGGCCGCGCTGCATGGTCATCACGCCCAGGGCGCGTCGCATCGAGGCGTTGGCGGCGTCGACGACCGCCTGCGCCGCCCGGTACCTGTCCACGCCGAGGGTAGCGCCGAGGCGGTCGTACGCCGCCATGGCGGCGTCCACGTCCAGGCTCAGCGACCCGCCGAGGAAGCCGCCGTCGCGGGCGAGGGGCGCGATCCTCCCCAGGACCACGTGGGCGTCGGTCACCGTGGGCTCGTCCCCGCCGCGGCCGAAGGCCACCGGTCCGGGGTCCGCTCCGGCGCTCTCCGGCCCCACCCGGAGAACGCCGCCGCCGTCCACCCGCGCGAGGCTCCCTCCGCCGCAGCCGACCGTGTGCATGTCCAGGGTCGGCACGGCGATGGCGTGCCCCGCCACCCGCACCTCGTCCGCGAGCCCCGAGAGCTCGGCCCCCGGCGAGTGGAACGCGACGTCCGTGCTGGTGCCGCCCATGTCCAGGGTCGCGATGGACCCGAGCCCGGCGGCGGCCGCTGCACGGGCAGCCCCGACCACGCCCCCCGCGGGGCCGGAGAGGAGGACCCGCACGGGCTCGCTCGCGGCGCGGGCGGCGGGCAGCCCACCGCCGGAGCTCTGCAGGACCTCGAGGCGCGCCTCCGGGAGCGCCGTGTCCAGCCGCTCGAGGTAGGCGCGGACGACGGGCACGAGGGCCGCGTTGCAGACGGCCGTGGAGAAGCGCTCGGCCTCGCGGTACTCGGCGACGAGCCCCGAGGAGGTCGTGCACTCCAGGCCCCGGGCCGCGAGCGCCCGGGCGACGCGGCGCTCGGGCTCGGGGTCGGCGTAGCTGTGGAGCAGGCAGACCGCCACGCTCCGCGCCCCCGAGGCCTCGACCCGGTCGCAGAGGGCCGCGAGCTCCTCCTCGGACGGCCGCCGGGCCTCCTCGACCTGGCCGCCAGGACCGCCCGCCGGCCAGCTCCGCTGGGGGAGCCCGAAGCGGCGCTCCCGGGGGATCAGGGCCGCGGGGCGCGCGGGCTCCATGGCGTAGAGGTCGGGCCTCGCCTGCCGGTCGATCTCCACCAGGTCCTCGAAGCCCTCGTTCGTGACCAGGGCCGCGTCCCCGGTGTTCCCCGTCAGGAGCGCGTTCAGGGCCACGGTCGTGCCGTGGACGACGGTCGCCCCCCGGGCCCCCGGGACCCCGAGCGCCTCCAGGCCCTCCACCAGGGCGCGCCCCGGGTCGGCGGGGGTGGAGGCCACCTTGGCGATGCGCGGGGGCTCCCCGGGCACGGCGAGGACCAGGTCGGTGAAGGTCCCGCCCGTGTCGACGCCCACCCTCGTCCCCGGCGGCAGCGGGCTTGCGGCGTCGGTGGGGGAGGGCTGGGCCATGGGATCGGCGGGCGAGTGTACGCGGGGGACCGCGCGGGGATAATCTAACCGCCGCACGCATCCCTCCCCGGATCCACCGCCGCATGCTCGTCCCCGTCCTCGCCGTCCTCGCCTCGTACCTGCTGGGCTCGATCCCCTTCGGCCTGGTCATGGCCCGCGTCCTGAAGGGGGTGGACCTGCGGGAGGTGGGCAGCGGCAACATCGGCGCCACGAACGCCATGCGGGTCCTCGGCAAGCCCCTGGGCCTCGTGGCCTTCCTGCTCGACTTCGGCAAGGGGCTGGTCCCAACACTCCTGCTCGCGCCCCACGCGGCGCCCCTGGACGACGTCGCCCCGTACCTCGCCGCGGCCCTGTGCGGGACGGCGGCGGTCGTGGGCCACTGCTTCCCCGTCTACCTGCGCTTCAAGGGGGGCAAGGGCGTCGCGACGGGCTGCGGCGCCATCGTCGGCGTCGACCCGATGATCTTCGTCCTCTCGGGCCTCGTCTGGGTCGCGTGCCTCGTCACCACGCGCTTCGTGAGCCTCTCGTCCATCGCCATGGGGGTCGCCTTCCCCGTGGTGGCCGCTCTCCGCGTGGAGGGCGGCGGCGCCTTCGTGGTCGCCTGCGGCCTGCTCACGCTGCTGGTGGTCGTCCGCCACCGCGCCAACATCTCCCGGATGCTCGCCGGGACCGAGCCGCGCATCGGCGCGAAGCGGCAGGCCGCGGCGGAGGCCGCCCACGCTCCCAACCATGACTGACCCGACCCCCGACCCCGTGAAGAAGGCCCTCGTCATCGGAGACGGCTCCTGGGGCACGACGCTCGCCCTGTGCCTCGCGCGCAACGGGATCGAGACCGTCCTGTGGAGCGCGTTCCAGGAGCAGGCCGAGGCCATGCGGGCCGCCGGCTCCAACGAGGCCTACCTGCCCGGGGTGGCCTTCCCGGAGAACCTCACCGCCAGCGCGGATCCGTTCGCGGCGGCGGACGGCGCCGACCTGGTCGTCTCCGTCGTGCCGACCCAGTTCGTCGGTCAGGTGGCGCTGCGCTTCGAGGACGCGCTGAAGGGGGACATCCCGCTGGTGACGGCCTCCAAGGGGCTCGAGATCGAGTCCTTCCGGACGCCGAGTCAGATCCTGCGCAGGGTCCTCGGGGAGCGCGAGGTGTGCGTCCTGACGGGCCCCAGCCACGCGGAGGAGGTGGCCCACGACCTGCCGGCGTCGGTGGTGGCGGGGTGCGAGGACCGCGCCTTCGGCCTGCGCGTCCAGGCGGCCTTCAACAGCAGCACGTTCCGGGTCTACACGACCCCCGACGGGTACGGGGCGGAGCTCGCCGGGGCCCTGAAGAACGTCATCGCCATCGCGGCGGGCATCTGCGACGGGCTCGAGCTCGGGGACAACGCCAAGAGCGCCCTGCTCACCCGCGGCATCGTGGAGATGGCCCGCTTCGGCAAGTCGCGCGGCGCCGACGTGCGGACCTTCTTCGGCCTCGCCGGCTTCGGGGACCTGGTGACCACGTGCACCTCGCAGCACTCGCGGAACCGCTCCGTGGGGGAGGCCATCGGCCGCGGCAAGACGGTGGAGCAGATCCTCGCGGAGATGAACATGGTCGCCGAGGGCGTCTGGACCACCAAGGCGCTGTTCGGACCGGAGGCCCACGAGGACGACGTCTCCATGCCCATCGCGGAGCAGGTGCACGCGGTCCTCTTCGAGTCCAAGGACCCTCGCGAGGCCGTGCTCGACCTCATGAGCCGTGAACCCACCGACGAGATGGCGGGCCTCTTCGATGGCCTGGACCAGGCGTGATGGGACCTATCGGCGGCTTCGTCACCTCCCTCCTCGTCACCGTCGCGTTCCTCGTCGCGGCGGCGTGGACCGGGCGCCTCCGGCGGATCCGGGCGCACGTCGCGCTCGTGGCGTCCTCCGTGGCGTCGCTGGCCGTGGCGATCTACTTCGCGCTGCGGGTGGGGGAGATCTACGACCTGGAGGCGGCGGGGGTCATCACGCCCATCCACCTCAACCTGGCTCGCGTGACCACCCTCGCCTACCTCTGGCCGCTGATCACCGGCCCGCTCGCGGCGCGGGGGCGGGTCGCGCCGAGGGTCCATCACCTGGGCGCCTACGTCGCGCTCGGGCTCACCGTGGCGGCGACGATCACGGGCGTGATGATGCTGATGGGGGCGGAGCCCCTCGACCTGGGCTGAGTCGCCGGGCGGGTCAGCGGAGCAGGGCGGCGCGGAAGTCCTCGTCGAACACCAGCGGCAGGGCGAGCAGCGACGCGTTGGCGAAGAGGGCCACGGTCGTCATGAAGATCCACGTCCGGCGGGCGCGCATGGTCGCCAGCGCGAAGAAGATCCCGAGGAGCGCGGGGACCCCGGAGACGACGTACACGGCGGGGGCTGGGGCGGTCCAGCCGGCCTTGGCGAGGGCGAGCGCGCACCAGACCACCGCCCACCCCGAGGTGGCCAGGGTCATGGAGCGCATCCAGCTCCGGTGCCGCGAGCGGACCCGGTTCTTGGGGAGCGCCTGGGATCGCATGGTCCTCGGCATGGGCAGGTTGTAGCCCACGGCCGGGGATCGTGGGGCCCCGAGGCACCTTCCGGGTCATTCGGCCCCCGCCCGGCCCCTCCCCGATTGACGCGCAGCGGGTTCGGCCCTACTCTTCTGCCCCTCACAGGTCGGGCCGTGGCGCAGTTTGGTAGCGCGCTGCAATGGGGTTGCAGAGGTCGGAGGTTCGAATCCTCTCGGCCCGACCATCTCTCCGCTCCCGGAGACCGGGATTCCTCGGAGACCGGAGCCACTCGGGGAGGAGGGCCTGAGGTCCGGGCGGCCGGTCGCCGCCGCCCCCCAGGCGCCCCCCCTGGCCGCGCGGCCCCTCGGGCCCCCAGCGGGGCAACTCCTCGGGACCCCCGACGGGAAGTCGGCTCGGTTTCCTCGACGAGGTCGGCTAGCCCCTCGACGAGGTCGGCCGGGGACCGACGCGCTCCACCTGGGCGCCGCAGGTCGTCAGCAGGCCCATGTAGGCCTCGAGGGTCGCCTCCCCGCGCGCCGCGTGGTCCATGGGCGCCCACACCACGGCCACCACCGCGCGGGTGTCGCCGTGGGTCTTCGTGGCGTGGCAGTCCTTGACCGCGTTGGCCCGGGGGCCCTCCGAGTCGGCGAGGCAGAGCAACCCGTCGAGGCGGATCTCCTGCCCGCTGGCGTTGAAGACGTAGGCGCCCTGCTCGACCGTGGCCACGCGCAGCGGGAGGCTCACGCGGTCGAGGTCGACGACGCTGATGGGCAGCCCCGCGTGCAGGCTCAGGGCGTTGCACGTGTCCACGATGACGTTGATGGTGGGGAGGTCGCCCTCGCCGCTGGCCCTCACGAGGTACTCGGAGGACGGCTTGCCGCGGCCCGACGGCTTGTACCCGCCGTGGCGGAGCAGCGCGCGGGTGGACTTGCGGAGCGCGTCCCGCTCCTCCTCCTCGAGCCCCTGGAGGCCGAGCCCCTTCGGGAGGTCGCGGTCCAGGGACCCCTGACGGAGGGCCTGCGCGACCGCTTCCGGGGTCGGCACCTCGGAGATGGGCCGCTCGAAGCGAGCGACGAAGGCGACGGGGTGGAGGAGAGGGTGGTCCTCGAAGTGGATCATGGGCGGCTCCCTGGG
>JASFWR010000245.1:0-5747 GCA_050049155.1 Planctomycetota bacterium
TCGCTGCCGCCCACCCGGGCCGCCCGCGAGCGGGCCTCGATCCACGAGGGGCTCCATGGCTGACGGCGGCGGAGCTCCGGATCCGGCCGCGCCCGGCGGGGCGGCCGAGCCGCCCGCGCTCGAGCGCGTCCTGCGGTTCGACGACAGGCCCCTGGTGCCCGGCGCCGCGACCTGGCCCGTGGACGTTCCGCCCTTCGAGGAGGGCCGCTTCCACTCCCCGAAGCACCGGGTCCTGCAGCTCCTCATGCGCGCGGCCCAGGAGGGCGCGATCCGATTGCCGGCCCCGCTGCGCCGCGGGGTGGTGGGGGCCCTCGCCAGGACGGGTCGGGCCGCCGACCGACGCCACACCCGCGCGGCGGAGGAGTACATCCGCGCCGCCCTGCCCCTGGCCACCGACCCCGAGGTGGACGCGCTCGTGGCCGCGGGGTGGCGCCACCTCCTGCGCGTCGCTCTCGCCGCCCTCGGCGTGGGCCGCAGCGTGGTCGGGCGGCGCTTCGGGGACCACTACGAGCTGAGCGCCTGCGCCGAGGCGATGGAGGTGCTCGAGCGCCCCGAGGGCGCGATCATCCTCACGGCCCACGCGGGCTTCTGGGAGGCCAGCTGCCCTGCGCTCGTCGCCATGGGGTGGACGCCCATCTACGGGGTGGGGAAGGCGCCGCGCAACGACTTCGTGGCCAGGGACCTCCAGCGCATGCGGGAGCAGCAGGGGATGCGCGTGATCCCCCGGCGCGGCGCGATGGCCGCGGTGCCGGCGGCGGTGCGCGCCGGCGCGACCGTGGGCATGCTCCTGGACCACCGCCCCAGGCGGAAGCCGGTCTGGGCGCCCTTCTTCGGCCGGCTGGCCGCCTGCGATCGCAGCGCCGGCGTCCTCCTGCGGCGCGTCCGCGCCCCGCTGGTCTTCTACGGCTGCTACTCCGTGCCGGGGACCGACGCGCTCGACGACTGGCGGTTCCAGCTGCGGTTCCCGCGGGTGCTCCACCCCGAGGAGCTGGCGGGCCTCGACCCGGAGGCGGTCGCCGCCCGCGTGAACGCCGAGCTGGAGCGGATCATCCTCCACCGCCCCGACGAGGTGTTCTGGCTCCACGACCGGTTCAAGGGCGCCCCGGCGCCCTCGGGCGGCGGTTCCGGGGGGGAATCCAGCCCCGGTCGATGACCTCGGCCCCCGGAGCCGGGCACACTGTATCGAGACGGCCCCCGGATCGATGAGCGAGAGCAAGCACCCCTTCCCGCGCATGCGTGACCTCGAGCTGTACCCGCTCGAGGAGCGCGAGAGCCTCGTCCAGGTTCGAGACTTCTGCTCGGTCCCGGACCCGGTCCCCGGCTTCGACGCCTTCGTGGACGCCCTGCCGGACATCTACGCCGGCGCGGACCTCAAGGCGCTGGTGGGGCGCATCGTGCGGGCGCGCGCGGCGGGCAAGCCGGTGGTGGCGGCCATGGGCGCCCACGTCCTCAAGGTCGGCCTCGCGCCGCTCATCATCGACCTCATGGAGCGCGGCGTGATCACCCACGTGGCCCTCAACTCCGCCGGCGCCATCCACGACTTCGAGATCGCCACCGTGGGCCGGACCTCCGAGCGCGTGGACACCCAGCTCCCCGCGGGGCGCTTCGGCTTCGCGGACGAGACCGGCCGCGGGCTGGCGGAGGCCGCGCGCCTCGGCGCGGCCCCCGGGGACGGCGAGGAGCCCGGCCTCGGCCGCGGGCTCGGGCGGCTGCTCCTCGAGCGCGGCCCCGAGCACCTCGCGCTCTCCGTGCCCGCGACCGCGGTGCGCCTCGGGCTCGGCGTGACGTGCCACCCGGCCATCGGCGCCGACATCGTCCACATGCACCCCGCATGCGACGGCGCGGACCTCGGCGCCTCCGCGCTGGCGGACTTCCACCACGTGTGCCGGACCGTGGCGGAGCTCGCCGCCGAGCCAGGCTCCGACGCGGGGGGCGTCTGGCTCAACGTCGGCTGCGCCGTGGTCCTGCCCGAGGTCTTCCTCAAGGCCGTGAGCGTCGCGATCAACCTGGGCGTGGACCTCTCGGGGATCACCACGGGCAACCTCGACATGATCCGACAGTACCGCGCGGAGACCAACGTGGTGCGCCGACCGCCCGGCGACGGCTTCACCCTCGTGGGGCAGCACGAGCTGCTGCTCCCGCTGCTCCGCATGGCGATCCTCAGCAAGCTGGAGGGCGGCCGGGTCGCATGATCGACGCCAACCGACTCCAGGTGCTCCTCGCGGGGGAGCGGACCCCGCGGGTGGTGATCGTCGGGGACCTGATCGTGGACCGGTACATCTCCGGCGAGGTGACCCGGATCTCGCCCGAGGCGCCGATCCCGGTGCTCGCCGCCCGCTCCTCCGAGCTGCGGCTGGGCGGCGCCGGCAACGTGGCCGCGAACCTCCGCGCCATGGAGGCCGAGGTCACCATGGTGGGCGTGGTGGGGGACGACGGCCACGGCGTGCTGCTGCGGGAGATGTTCGAGGCGGACGGCATCGGCACCGGCGGCGTGATCGTCGACGCGTCGCGCCCGACCATCGAGAAGACGCGCATGATGAGCGGCGTCCAGCAGATGATCCGCGTCGACTGGGAGGACACCCGGCCCATCGAGACCGAGGTCCTCTCCAGGATGCTCGAGGTCATCCCGCGGGAGCTCGAGGGCGCCGACGCGGTGGTCCTCTCGGACTACGGGAAGGGGACCCTGGCGCCCGAGGTGCTCCAGCTCGCCATCGCCGAGGCCCGCTCCCGCGGCATCCCCGTCCTCGTGGACCCCAAGGGCGCGGACTTCCGCAGGTACGCGGGCGCGACCCTGGTGACGCCCAACCGCAAGGAGGCGGAGCTCGCCCTCGGCCGGGAGCTGGGGAGCCTCGCCGACCTCCCCGGGGCGGCGGAGGAGCTCATCGAGTCCGCCGACCTCGAGCAGGTGGTGATCACCCTCGGCGGGGACGGCATCTACTTCCGGACCCGCGGCGGCGGCCTCGAGGGCCGCATCCCGACCCAGGCCCGGGCGGTCTTCGACGTCACCGGCGCGGGGGACACGGTCGTGGCGCACCTGGCCTTCCACCTGGGCGCCGGGCTCGACCTCGAGGCGGCGGTGACCCTGGCGAACCACGCCGCGGGCATCGTGGTCGCGAAGCTGGGGACCCACTCGGTGACCCGCGCGGAGCTGGAGGAGCGCCTCCAGGAGGGGCAGCCCCTCGAGGGCAAGGTGGTCGAGGCGGCGACCCTGAGCGCGCGCCTCGACGCCTGGCGCCGGGCCGGGAAGCGGATCGTGTTCACGAACGGGTGCTTCGACGTGCTCCACGCCGGCCACGTCAGCTACCTGCGCTTCGCGCGGACCCGCGGGGACGTGCTCGTGGTGGGGGTGAACGACGACGCCAGCGTCGCCCGGCTCAAGGGCGACGGCCGCCCGGTCAACCCGCTCGAGGACCGGATGGCGGTGCTCGGCGCCCTCGAGGTGGTGGACGCCGTGATCGCCTTCGGCGAGGACACCCCCAAGGCGCTGGTGGAGCAGGTCTCGCCCGACGTTCTGGTCAAGGGCGAGGACTACTCGGACAAGCCGGTCGTCGGCCGGGAGTGGGTGGAGTCCCACGGCGGCCAGGTCGTGCTGGCGCCGCTCCTGGAGGGGCGCTCGACGACCAGCATCCTGGGCCGGTCGGCGGGGGACGCCGCAGCCGAGGGCGCCGCCCGCGGCTCGGGCCCGGGCTCCGCCGGCGGGGCGTGAGCGTGCGCGCCGGGCTCCTGCTCCTCGCAGGCGCGGCGATCGCCTTCGTCGGGGCCCTCTGCGGCATCGGCGGCGGGCTCTTCGCCGTCCCGATGCTCCACTACCTCTTCCGCCTCGACCTCCGCGCCTCGGTGGCGACCTCGCTCTGCCTGGTGGCGGCCACCGCCTGGTCGTCGACGGCCACCGAGCTCCTCCGCCCCGACAGCGCCCTGGTCCTCTCGGTCGTGCTCCCCCTCGCCCTCGGCGCGCTCGCGGGGGCGCAGCTCGGGTACCGCATCTCCAGGCGCCTCGACGAGCGGCGGCTCAAGGCCGTGTTCGCGGCGGTCCTGCTCCTCGCCGGCGCGCGCATGCTGCTGCTGGACTCCATCCCCGCGGGGCCGACGGAGGTGGCGGGCGGCTCGCCGCTCGTCCTCGGCGCGCTCATCGGCGCCGGGGCGGGCACCGTGGCGCCCCTGCTCGGGATCGGGGGGGGCCTCGTGGTCGTCCCCGCCCTGATGTTCACCATGCCCGGGCTCGGCGCCCTGGCGGTGCGCGCGGCGTCCCTGGCGGTGGCCTGCGTCACGTCGGCGCGGTCGATCCAGCTCTACGCCGGCGAGGGGATCATCCGCCCCGCCCTCGGGCTCCCCATCGCCCTGGGCGCCCTGGTCGGGGCCTCCCTGGGGGTCCACACGGTGCACCTCCCCGGCATGTCGGAGGTGGGCCAGCGCGTCATGGGGGGGATCCTCGTCCTGACGGCGCTCCGCTTCGCCCGGGACGTGGCTCGCCCGCGCTCCCCCGGGAGCGGGGAGGCGGCGGACGGCGCCGCGGAGTGACCGGCGGGCCCCCGGTGGGGTACCCTGACCCGCTGTGACGGAGCGCAGGATCATCGCCCTCGAGGAGCGGCTCGCCTTCCAGGAGGACGAGCTGGAGAAGCTCAACCGTGTCGTCGCCGAGCAGCAGCTCGAGCTGGACGCCATGGGCAAGGAGCTCCGCGACCTGCGGGCGCGCGTGCGCGCCGCCGGCGGCGCGGACGAGGGCGAGGCGCGGTCCCTGGAGGACGACCGGCCCCCGCACTATTGATCCACGGGCCCTCGCCGACGTCCGCCCCGGAGGGCGGCGCGAGCGGGAGCCTCGATCGACCCGAGATGGCAGCCAGCGAAGGACAAGGCGGCACGACGACCGTCCGCGGCCCCCGGCCGTCCCGCGCCACCCGGTGGCGCGCCGGCGTCCTCGTGCTCGTGCACCTGCTGGCGGCGATCCACATCGCCCACTGGATGAGCACGGGGAGGACGGTCACCCCGCTGGAGCCCTCCGAGGCCATGGAGTTCGCCAAGCACTCAGTGGTGAACGCCGGGCTGATCTTCTTCGCCGTCACCATCCTCTCGACGCTGGTGCTCGGCCGCTGGTTCTGCGGCTGGGCGTGCCACCTCGTGGCGCTGCAGGACCTCTCGAGGGCGCTCCTCATCCGCGTCGGGATGCGGCCGCGCCCCCTGCGCTCCCGCTGGATGGCGCTCATGCCCGTGGCCGCCGCCGCGTACATGTTCGCCTGGCCCCTGGTCTATCGCCTGTGGATCGGGGACCCGCTGGAGGTCACGGGGGTGGAGATGACCCGCGAGGGCTTCTGGGACACGTTCCCCACCTGGGGGCCGGCGGTCTTCACCTTCGTGCTCTGCGGGTTCGTCGCCGTGTACTTCCTGGGCGCCAAGGGCTTCTGCACCTACGCCTGCCCCTACGGCGCGGTCTTCGGGGTCGTGGACCGCCTGAGCCCGGGCCGCATCCGGGTCACCGAGGACTGCGTCCAGTGCGGTCACTGCACGGCGACCTGCACCTCCAACGTGGACGTCTCCCGGGAGGTCCACGACTACGGCATGGTGGTCGACCCGGGCTGCATGAAGTGCATGGACTGCGTCACGGTCTGCCCGGAGAACGCGCTCCACTTCGGCCTGGGCAAGCCCGCCCTCCTGGCGACCCGGCGGCCCGATCCGCGCCCCGCCCGGCCGCGCCTCCCCCTGGTGGAGGAGGCCACGGCGGCGCTCGCCTTCGCCTTCGGCTACTTCGCCAT
>JASFWR010000246.1:0-5746 GCA_050049155.1 Planctomycetota bacterium
TGCAGATGGTGCTCTTCCCGCAGCCCGACGGGCCGGAGATCAGCAGCACCGACCCGCGCCTGTGGCTCGACTCGGTCATTCGACGTTCTGCACCTGCTCGCGCAGGCGCTCCACCTGGGTCTTGAGGTCCACGACGAGGTGCGCCACCTCGGCGTCGTTGCACTTGGAGCCCACCGTGTTGGCCTCCCGGAAGAACTCCTGGGCGAGGAAGTCGAGCTGCCGGCCGACGGGGCCGCCCCCCGCCAGGACCTTCTCAAGCTGCTCCAGGTGGCTCTGGAGCCTCGTCACCTCCTCGGAGACGTCGAGGCGGTCGGCCAGCAGGGCCACCTCCCGCGCGAGGTCGGCCTCTGCGACGCTGGCGTCCCCGGAGAGCTCCCTGACCCGCTCCAGCAGGCGCCCCCGGTGGCGCTCCGCCACGCCGTCCATGCGCCCGGCGACCTGCTCGACGAGCGCCGCGATCTCCGCTCCGGACCGGGCGAGGTCGGCCGCCATGGCCTCCCCCTCAGCGGCGCGCATGGCGAGCAGGGCGTCCAGCGCCTCGGCCACGACCCCGAGCACCGCCTGCGCCTCCTCCCCGCCGTCGTCCACGCTCTCCCGCGAGCGGTCCTGGACGAGCACGCCGGGGAGCCCGAGCAGGTCGGTGACGGCCGAGATCCGCGTCAGCCCCGGCGCCCGCTCCTCCACCTCGGACTGGATCTCCAGGTACCTCGCCACCGCCGCCTCGTCCACGGCGATCGCCGGGCGGCCCCCGGAGCGCGTCACCTCGACCCCCACCTGCACCGCGCCGCGCGACAGCCTGCCGCGCACCGCGCGGTCCACGGGCGCCTCCAGCGCCCCGTAGCCGTGCGGGAGCCGGACCTTGGTCTGGAGGTGCTTGTGGTTGACCGTCCGGATCTCCACGACGATCGACAGCTCGGCCCCGTCCTGCAGGGTGCGCTCGGCGCGGGCGGCGCCGAAGCCGGTCATCGAGTGGAGCGTCATGCCGCCGCCCGGTCCCGGGCCAGCGCCGCGAGTCGGATCAGCGGAGCTCGGTCCCGCCGACCTCCTCGACGGAGACGTAGGGAGCCGCGCCCTCCTCGGAGAGCGAGCTGCTGTTCTGGCGACGGTTGTTGAGGATGTGGATCAGCACCGCCGACACGAGGAAGGCGATGGCCACGTAGGCCGTGAAGCGCTGCACGCCCGACGCCTTGACGCCGAAGGCCTGCTGGCCCGCCGTGCCGAGGGCGTCGCCGAAGCCGCCGCCCTTGCCCTCCTGGAGGAGGATCACGACGGTCAGGATGATCGCCGCGGCGACGAAGAGGATGTAGAGGAGGGTGATCGCGAGGGTCATCGTTCTGGGGGCGGGCCTGGTCGGCGTCCGCGGAGGAGGGGCGCCGGGCCTCAGCTGGCGGCGTCAATGATCGGGAGGAACAGCTCGGGCCGCAAGGAGGCGCCGCCCACAAGGGCGCCATCGATGTCCGGAACGGCCATGAGCTCGGCCGCGTTGGCGGGCTTCACGCTGCCCCCGTAGAGGATCCGCATGGCCTGGGCGGCCTCGTCATCGTAGGCCCCGGCGAGCACGCCCCGCAGGTAGCCGTGGACGGCCCCGGCCTGCTCCGGGGTCGCCGTCTCGCCCGTCCCGATGGCCCAGACGGGCTCGTAGGCGATGGCGACGCGGCTCAGGGCGGCCCGGTCGATGCCCTCGAGCCCGGAGGTCAGCTGCGCCTGGCAGACCGCCTCGGTGCGGCCGTCCCGGCGCTCCTCGATGGTCTCGCCCACGCAGAGCATGACCTCGAGGCCGTCCTCGAGGGCCCGGCGGACCTTCCTGGCGATGAACTCGTCGGTCTCGCCGTACACGTGGCGGCGCTCGGAGTGGCCAAGGAGCGCGACGGTGGCGCCGATGTCCTTGAGCATGCTCGCGGAGACCTCGCCCGTGAAGGCGCCCTCGGCCTCGTCGCTGCAGTTCTGTCCGCCGACCCGGACGTGGGAGCCCGCGGTGGCGCGCGTGACCTCGTCCAGGTGAACGAGCGCCGGGAACAGGCCCACGTCCACGCCGCTCACGGCGTGGTCCCGCACGGCCACCGCGAGGTCGCGGGCCGCGCGACGGTCCAGGTTCATCTTCCAGTTGCCAGCGACGTAGGGGGTTCTCACGCGGTGCCTCGCAGGTGGGTCGGGATCTTGGGGAGGGGGGATCGGGGGGCGGCCCGGTCTCCGATGAGGAGGGTCCGGCCGTCCATCTGGCAGAGGGCGTACGCGTCCGCGACGAGCCCTCCGAGTTCTTCGGGGCCCACGGCCTGCTGGCCGTCGGACAGCGCGGCGGAGGGGTCGAGGTGCACCTCGACCATCAGGCCGTCGGCCCCTGCGGCCATGCCGGCCCGGCCGATGGCGCGGACGAGGTCCGACCGTCCGGCGGCGTGGGAGGGGTCGGCGATCACGGGCAGGTGGGTCGCCGCCCGCAGGTGGGCGATGGCGCCCACGTCCAGCAGGTTCCGGGTCACCTGGTCGAACCCGCGCACGCCCCGCTCGCAGAGCACCACCCGCTCGTTCCCGCCGCACAGCAGGTACTCGGCGGCGCCGAGGAACTCCTCGACGGTGGCCCCGAAGCCGCGCTTGAGGAGCACGGGCCGGTCCACCGTGGAGAGCTCCTTGAGGAGGGCGGAGTTCGCCATGTTGCGCGCGCCCACCTGGACCATGTCCGCGACCTCGAGGACCGCCCCGACGTCCCGCGGGTCGAGGACCTCGGTCACCACGCCGAGCCCGGTGGCCTCCCGCACCTCGCGCAGGTGCTCCAGCCCGCGGACGCCGAGCCCCTGGAAGGCGTAGGGCGAGGAGCGAGGCTTGAAGGCGCCGCCCCGCAGGAGGGTGGCGCCCCTGGCCCGGACCGCCTCCGCGATCCGCAGCAGCTCGTCGCCGGCCTCCACCGCGCAGGGTCCGGCGATGATCGAGGCGCGGCCGCCGCCGAACACCGCCTCGCCGACCTCCACCACCGAGGGCTCGCGTCGCTCCGCGGCCCACAGGGGCGCCTCCCCCGGTCGATCCAGGACCTCGACCACGCCCGGGAGGCCGGTGAAGGTGCGCACGATCTCCCCCCGGGCCGGCCCAGGGACGCCCTCGCGGACGAGCTCCACGAGGTCGTCTCCGCCCGGCGGCAGCGCCACGGTCAGGCCCAGCCCGCGGGCCGCCGAGGCGATGTCCGCCAGCTGCGCGTCGGCGATCGAGCTCTGGAGGTGGAGGAACATGGAGCGGGCGCGAGCCGCCTCCTCGGACGCGCGAAAGCGCGTTTGGAAGCGGAGAAATAGCGCACCATTATAGGAGGACGACCCCGGACGCTCGGGGCGAGGACCGGCAGAAAGTCGGCCGCGAGACATGCCCGCCGACGCCCCGCACGACCCCTCCCCCGCGGACGCCCTCCAGGCCCTGCTGGAGCTGTGCTCCCTTGACGCACTGCCCCGCACGGGCTGGACCCTGCGCGGCGTCGCGCCGGCGGAGTCGGTGGCCGGACACATGCTGGGCGTGGCCCACGTGGCCCTCGCCCTGGCGCCCCGCGTCGATCCGCCGCTGGACCTGGCGCGGGTCCTGGCCATGGCCGTCCTGCACGACGCCCCCGAGGCCCGCAGCGGAGACATCCCCGGGCCGGCCGGCGCGAGGCTCCCCGCGGGGGCAAAGGCCGCGCTCGAGGCGTCCCTCGCCCGGGACCTGCTGGCCCCGCTCTCCCGGACGGCGCTCGCCGCGTTCGAGGAGTTCCAGGGGCAGGCGACGCCGGAGGCGCGCTTCGTGAAGGCCTGCGACCGGCTCCAGCTCGGCGTCCGGCTGCTCGCGTACGAGCGCGCCGGCTGGCGCGGCCTCGACGAGTTCTGGGGCGGGCTCGCGCCGGAGCGCTTCGAGGAGTTCGAACCCTGCGGGCGGCTGTGTGACGCGCTCCACGGACAGCGCTCCCACGGAGAGGGGCCCGGCCGTGAGGGACTCGGCGGGGAGGATCTCGGCGAGCAGGAACTCCACGGAAGGGGGCCCCAAGGGGGCGGGACGGCGAGCTCGTGAGGCGCCCTCGACTCGTCTCCGCCGTCCCGCTCGCCGCGCTGACCGTGGTCCTCGGCGTCGTCGCGGTGGCCATCCTCGCCGACCCGCCCCTGGACTTCCCCTTCTCGGAGCCGCCCGAGGGGGCGCCGATCCCGAACATCGAGCTCTCCCTGGGCGACCACGACCTCACGGGCGTCGTGCTCGGGCCCGGGGGCGACCCCGTGGACGGAGCCGGCGTCTCCCTGAAGGAGGGCGCCCGGCCGGCCTGGACGTGGACGGCGGCCGACGGCTCGTTCACGCTCGACGACCTCGACGCGGGGTCCAAGCGCGTGCTGGTCACCGCCCTCGGGCTGCAGGCGACGGCGTTCGACGTCGAGCTCGACCCGGCTCGCGCGGAGCCCCACGTCCTGCGCCTCGAGCGCAGGATCGTCGAGCCCGAGGTGGTGGACGGCCTCGCGCTCCAGGACCTCGTGGGGCGCGTGGACCTAGGGGACCAGGCCGACCCGGAGGGCGGCCACGAGCTCCTCCTCCGCCCCCTCACCGCGCCCTCCGAGCTCTCGGGCGGCTTCCCCCGCCGGGCCTCCGTGGGCCCCGACGGCCGCTTCGAGGTCCGCCTCCTCCACGAGGGGGAGTACCGGGTGATCCTGCTCGGGCCGGAGGACCTCGGGGGCCAGGGGCCGGACCTGCTCTCCACGGGACCCGAGGACGTCGTGACCCTCCGCCACGGCGCCGATGGCGCCACCGGCGAGGTCCGCCTGCGGTCCCGCGGCGGCTCGCTGTTCGGCGGCGTCCGGCGGCTCGACGAGGAGGCGGGCCCCCTGGGCCGGCCCGTGCGTGGGGCCCTCGTCCGTGTCGAGCCCATCGCCGAGGAGGACGGGAGCGCGTCCACGGTCCTGAGGGCCGACGACTTCCGCGCCACCCGCACCGATCGAGAGGGGCGCTACCGGGTCCGCGACCTGCGCCCGGGCCGGTACCGGGTCACCGTGGTCGCGGGCCGCGCGCGACGCCAGTCGGATATCGTCGTGCCGCCGGAGGCGCCCGTCGAGGCGAGCTTCGAGACCACCCGATGAACCGGATCACCGCGCTCCTGCTGGCGTTCGCCGCGCTGCTCACCCACGTCCTCGTGGTGCACCGGGACCTCGGCGGGACCTTCGGGCCGCCCTACGAGTCCGCCCACGTGGCCTTCCGGATCGCGAGGAACCTCGTCTTCGAGGGGGACTTCTTCTGGTGGCGGGACCCCGTCACCGGCGAGACCGGCGGCGGCCTCTGGTCGTACCCCTCCCCCCTGCTCGTGTACGTCTCGGCCGTGTTCGAGCGGCTCTACCTGCCCGTCACCCGCGGCGTGCAGGTCCTCGGCATCGGCGCCGCGCTGGCGACGGTCTGGCTCAGCACGCGCTTCGACCCCAACCGGATCCTGAGCGTGGTGAGCGCCCTGCTGCTCGTCTCCTGCGGCGCCGTGGCCGCCGCCGGCGGGAGCGGCACCGAGTGGCCCCTGGTGATGGCCCTCGCCACCACCGCCTTCGTCGCCCTCGAGAAGAACCGCCCCCGCTCGGCCGCCGTCTCCCTCGCGCTCCTCGCGGTCTCCACCCCCGCGGCCCTGTTCCTCGTCGGCGTCCTCCTCCTCCAGTCGCTCCTGCGCCCCGAGCTCTTCGGCCATGCCGGGCGGGCGCGGCGGATCGCGTACTTCCTCCCCGCGGCGGCCGCCGTGGCGGGGTCGGAGCTGGCCGGGGCCTCCCTCTTCGGGGGCGCG
>JASFWR010000247.1:0-5730 GCA_050049155.1 Planctomycetota bacterium
TCTCCATGCCCGGGGAGTCCCAGGGGCAGTCCCACTTCATCTCGCACTTCGAGATGCTCGCGGACCGCACGCTGCTCGTGCACATGGGCGACGGCTTCAACGCCTCCACCGGCCGGAACCTGCAGTCGTACCGGGGCAAGATCCTCCGCATGAACCTCGACGGCTCCCCGGTGACGTCGAACCCGTTCTACAACGGGGGCCAGATCAACTCCCGCGACTACGTCTACGCCTACGGCGTGCGCAACCCCTTCGGGGGCCGCTTCCGCCACTCGGACGGCTTCCACTACATGGTGGAGAACGGGCCCTCGGTCGATCGCTTCGCGCGGATCGTGCCGGGCCGCGACTACCTGTGGGAGGGCTCGGACAGCAACATGTTCAACTACGCCCTCCACAACTGGGCGCCGGCCACGGGCCCGGTGGCCATGGCGTGGATCGAGCCGGAGACCTTCGGGGGCAGCGGCTTCCCGCAGTCCAAGTGGGACCACGCGTTCGTGACCGAGTCGGGCCCGACCTACGCCAACGGGCCCCAGTTCTTCGGCAAGCGCATCACCGAGTTCGAGATCGACTCCCAGGGGCAGAAGATCTCCGGCCCGACGACCCTCGTGGAGTACGCGGGCACCGGGCGGGCCACGGTCTCGGCGCTCACGGCGGGCCCGGACGGCCTCTACTTCGCCGACCTCTACCGCGACACGGGGAGCGACCCCACCGCGGGCGGGGCGAACATCCTGCGCGTCCGCTGGGTGGGCGCCGCCCTCGGGACCTGCGGCACCATCGGGGACAGCTACTGCGATCCGCCGGTGGTGAACTCCACGGGCCTGCCGGCGATCCTCACGGTCCGCGGCAGCGACCGCGTCCTCGAGAACGACGTGCGCCTGGACGTGGAGCAGCTGCCCCAGAACTCCCTGGGTTACTGCCTCGCCTCCCAGACCCAGTCGTTCATCCCGAACCCGGGCGGCAGCATGGGCAACCTCTGCATCTTCGGGACCATCGGGCGCTTCGTGTCCCAGGCCCAGAACTCGGGTCCCTCGGGCACCTTCAGCTTCCCGATCGACCTCACGAACATGCCGCCGCCGCTCTCCGCGGTGGCCATCGGGGAGACCTGGAACTTCCAGACCTGGTACCGGGACTTCCAGCTGGTGGTGACGTCGAACTTCACCAACGCGGTCTCGGTCGACTTCCAGTGAGCCGCGCCGCGGCGGCGTCAGCCGCCGCGGACGATCTCCACCTCCGCGCCCACGGGCAGGAGGTCGAAGAGGGTCACCACGTCCTGGTTGCGCATGCGCACGCAGCCGTGGGAGGCGGGGGTCCCGATGAGGCCCTCCTCGTTGGTGCCGTGGATGTAGATGTAGCGCTCGCGGCTGTCGATCCCGGGGCCCCGGTTGACCCCCGGCTCCAGCCCCTCGAGCCAGAGGATCCGCGTGAGGATGAGGTCCTCCTCCACGTCCACCCGGGCCGTGAGGATCGGGGCGATGACGCCGGTGTCCTCCCGTGAGCGGAACACCGTGCCCAGGGGGGCGCCGGCGCCGAACTTCTCGCATACCCGATGGCGCCCGAGGGGCGTCCGGTAGCTCGCCTCCACGTTGCCGATCCCCCGCGCGGCGGTGGACACGGGGAAGCGCGCGAGCAGGGTCTCGCCCCGGCGCACCTCCATGGACTGGGCTCGGACGTCCACCACCGCGCGCGCGGGCCGCGTCGCCGGCGCGGGGCGAGCGGGGGCGGGCGCGGTCGGCTCGCCGATGGGGCGCGTCTCCTCGGTCGGCGCGGGCGCGCCGCCGGGGAGCTCGAAGCTGAGCTGCGGCAGCGAGGGCGTGGCGGGCGGCACGGGGGCGTCCACCGCCGGTGCCGCGACGGGCTCGCGATCCGGGGTGTTCCCGCGGAGGGGCGCCTCGGCCGGGGTGGCGGAGCTGGCGGGGGTGGCGGAGGTGGTGGGAGTGGCGGGGGCCGAGTGGGCCGTGGGGGGGGCGGGCCCCTGGGAGGACGCCGTCGAGGGGCCGGCCGAGGGGCCCGTCTCGTCGTGGGCGGGGGCGCACGCGAGGAGTCCGCAGAGGGCGACGTGGAGGAGGAGCGAGGCCGGTGAGGGCTCAAGCCGCGTCGCTCTCCGCGGGAGCACCGCGCTGCGGAGCGCGCAGCTCCCCGCCCGCCGGCTGGAGTCGGGGCGAGGTCCCCCGTCGTTCGTCACGCCCTCCATCGAAGGCCCTTCTAACAGTCCTCCTGGGGCCCTTGCGAGCCCAATCGCGGGATCGGGCGCCGTCCGCTGGGGGCTGGCGCGTACGTTAGCGGCATGGCGTCCCCCGACGACACCCGCCTCCCGACCCGCAGCACCTGGGCCTCTCGCCTCGGCGCGTTCTTCCTCTCCAGCGTCCTGACCCTGCTCTGGATCTGGCTGCTGGCCTTCCTGCTCGGCGACCTGGGGAGGATCGACCGGCCGGACTTCGACCAGCTCTACGACGCGCAGATGCCGGCGGAGCTGCTCCAGCAGCAGGCGGAGGTCGGGGAGCAGATGCTGGAGCTCGAGAAGCGCACCTCGCGGCTCGCCCAGCTGCAGGGGGACCTCGAGCGGGACATGGAGCAGTCCGGGGAGGTCATGCGGCAGATGATGGACCTGCAGCGGCTCGGCCTCGAGAAGGGGGAGCCGCCCTCCGACGAGGAGCGCGCCGCCCTCGCCGCGGCGCAGAGCACGTTCCTGTCCTCCCAGGAGAGCTACCGCGCCGCCAACGGTGAGATCCAGGCCGCCAATCTCACCCTCTTCCAGCTGCGCGAGCGCCAGCGGGAGCTGGCGGCGGCCGAGAGCGAGGCGGCGGCGCCGATCCGGAAGGCCTACGCGGTGGAGCTCCGGGCCCGGGACTTCCGCGAGGCCGCCCTGCGGCTGGGGCTCGTCGTCCCGCTCTTCGTGCTCACGGCCTTCCTCGTGGTGCGGCGCTGGTCGAGTCCCTGGCGCCCGGTCCACCTCTCCGCGCTCGTGGCCACCTTCTGGACCCTCGGGTTCGAGATGTTCGAGCGCTTCCCGGCGGAGTACTTCAAGTACATCGCCATCGTCACGGCCATCGCCATCACCCTCGGCTTCCTGGGGTGGCTGATCCGCAAGGCGACCTCCCCGAGCCCCGCGCTGGCGCTCGCGAGGCACCGCGCCGCGTACACCGAGAACGTCTGCCCCGTGTGCGCGTTCCAGCTGGCCCGCGCGCCCATCCAGGGGCGGGGCCCCAAGGGGCGCTGGTCCCGTCCGGCGGCGGAGGGGCCCGTGCCGGTGCCGGACCGCAAGGCCTTCAGCTGCCCCAGCTGCGGCACCGGGCTGTTCGAGGCGTGCCCCTCCTGCGACTCGGCGAGGCACACGCTGCTGCCCTTCTGCGAGGGGTGCGGCGCCGGCCGTGCGGAGGCCCCTGCGGAGGCCCCTGCGGGCGCCTGACGCCCTCAGTCCAGGTCGGCCAGGAAGACGGCGAGGGTGCCGGAGCCCGGGGAGAAGCGCACGCGCCCCGAGCGCTCCCAGTCCCGCGGACCGGGGCCGTCGCCGTGGGGGAGGGGCCCGCTTTCGGCGTCCAGCAGTCGATCCAGCGCTCGCGCGGTCTCGGGGTCCTGGCGGGGGAGCACGAGGTGGTTGCCGCGCCCCGTGGTCTCGAGGTGTCCGTCGCCGTCGAGGTCGAACCCCGATCCGTGGCCGCCTTCGAGGGTCGGGTAGACCCGCGCGCCGGCGGGCAGGCCGCGGAGCGCGTGGGGCTCGAGGCCCGAGAGGTCGCGAGGGCCCAGGGGGCCGCCCGGCAGCTCCGCGCCCACCCTGTCGGTGAACGCGTGGTGGCGGCGGCAGAGGTCCCCGAGTCGCTCGATGGTCGCGGCGAGTCCGGCGGCGCTCGCAGGGGGAGCGGGCTCCTCCGGGCGGTCCATGGCGGGCTCCAGCGCGAGCACGGCGAGGGTCGCGGTGAGGCCCGCCAGGCCCAGGGGGCGCGTGGACCCCGCCGCCGCACGGAGCCGGCGCCACCACCCCGTGGGGCGGACCGACCGGGTCCATCGCGCACTGCTTCCTGTTCCTCGAGGCTCTTCCATGGTCGACCGCGCGGCGGCGGTCGAGTTCGGTGACGTCCGACGGTCCCGTCGGCAGGGTGGCAGTGCAGAAGCCTCATCGACCGATCCGGCCGATCTCATGAGCTATAGGACGTCGCAAAGCGATGGGGGCGGGGCCAGGGCCCTCCTGGCCCCCTCGGGCCGCCTCCGGCTGCCTCGATCCGGGCGCGGTCTCCGAACGATCCGTCCGTCCGCGCGGGCCCTTCGACTACCCTCCGCGCTGCCCGCCATGACCGACGACCCCGAAGACCCGACCGTGCGCGAGGAGCGCCTCTCCCTCCCGGCGCTCTTCCTCAGCTTCCTCAAGATCGGCTGCGTGGCCTTCGGCGGATTCATGTCCCTGGTGGCTGTCATCGAGTCGGTGTTCGTGGAGCGCAAGAAGCTGCTCCGCAACGAGGAGATGCTGGACGGGATCTCCCTCGGCAACCTCCTGCCGGGGCCCCTGGCGGTGAACGTGGTCGCCTACGTGGGCTTCCGGCTCCGTGGGCTCCCGGGCGCCGCGGTGTCGGCGGCCGGGGTCATCCTGCCGGCGTTCGTGCTCATGCTCGGGCTCACGCACGTGTACTTCGAGTACGGCGACGTGCCGGCGCTCAACGCGGTGTTCGCGGGCGTGACGCCCGCGGTGGCCGCCGTGATCGCCGCGGTCGTGCACCGCATGGCGCGCAAGTCCCTGGTCGGCAAGGTCGAGTGGACGCTGGCCATCGCCGCGGCCGCGCTGCTGCTGTTCGCGCCGCGGGAGGCCAAGCTCTTCCTGACCTTCGGCGTGGTGGCCGTCTACGGGCTGCTCGGCCAGGCGCTCTTCCGGCGGGAGTTCGACGGCGTCCAGGCGGCCGCGCCGAAGGCCCACGGCTCGCCGGTCCCGCTCGTGCTCACGGTCCTCGCCCTCGCCGCCCTGCCGGTGCTGTCGCTCCTCCCGCTGGACCTCGCCGACGACGGGCTCCTGCGCCTGGCCCTGACCTTCGGCGGCCTCGGGGTGATGCTCTTCGGCGGCGGGTACGTGATGATCCCCATGATCCAGGACGTGGTCGTGCTCCAGCAGTCCTGGATGACCGAGCAGCAGTTCATCGACGGGATCGCCCTCGGCCAGGTGACGCCGGGCCCGATCCTGATCAGCGCCACGTTCATCGGCCAGCACGTGGCGGGCCTCGCCGGGGCGGCGGTGTCGACGGTGGCGATCTTCGGCCCGCCGGCCCTGCTCATGGTCACTGCCGCCTCCGCCCTCGACCGCATGCGGGGCTCGGTGGCGATCCAGGCCGGCATGCGCGCGATCCGCTGCGGCATCGTGGGCCTCATCTTCACCGCCGCCTGGATCATCCTCGAGGCGGCGATCACCAAGCAGGGCGGCGACGTCGAGGGGCTGGCGGTCACCGTGGGCATCTTCGCCCTTTCCCTGGGCGCCATGGTGCGCTTCAAGGTGGACGTGCTCGCCGTGATCCCGGTGGCCGGGCTCCTCGGCTACCTGATCCTGGCCTGAGCGGCGGGAGCCCGGCCCCCATGATCCCGAGCCGCTGGGACCGGACTGCCGGGCACGGGGTCAGGTGCGCGACTCCGCGCCCCGGAGCAGCACGCCGCCCTCGAGGGGGTCGCCGGGCTCGAGGACCAGCTCGTTGACGCCCGTGATGAACGCGCGGCCGGTGACCTCCGGGACCATGGCGGGCGCGCCGCCCACGGCGGTCT
>JASFWR010000248.1:0-5678 GCA_050049155.1 Planctomycetota bacterium
GAGAGCGCCCCCGTTAGGAGCTGCGGGAGAGCCCCCGTCAGGAGCTGCAGGAGAGCATCGAACAGCCGGGCCGATGGCGCGCCCACTCCGGGCGCCTGGCGTCGAACTCGTCCCGGCCGGGCTGATCCTCGTACGGCCTGCGGAGCACGTCGAGCAGCTCACGGACGCCCCCCGGGTCGCCCTTCTCGGCGCGGTCGATGGCGAGCTGGGCGAGGTAGTTGCGGAGGACGTAGCGCGGGTTCGCGAGGTCCATGCGCGCCCGCCGCGCTCCGTCCTCCACGCCCACGGCGCGGGCCCGGTCGAGGTAGCGGGTCAGCCAGGCCTCGAGGGCGGCGCGGGTCTCCCCCTCGAAGCCGTCCGCGTCGTAGCAGGCGGGCACGAGGGCCGCCACCGGGTCCGGGTCGTCGGCGGTGACCAGCCCGAGGCGCCGGAAGAAGATCGTCATGTCGATCTCCTGGAGCTCCAGCACGCGGAAGAGCTCCTCCGCCAGGGGGCCGTCCACCTCCTGCTGGAAGGCCGGCAGGCCCAGCTTGGCCGCGAGCATCCCGGTCCAGGCCTCCGTGTAGACGCGCTGGAAGTCGTCCACCGCGTCCTGCAGCGGCGCCACGTCGCCCACCAGGGGGACGACGGCGCTCGCGAAGCGGGTCAGGTTCCAGTGGGCGATCTCGTGCTGGTGGCCGAACCGGTACCGCCGCCCCTGGGCGTCGGTGGTGTTGGGCGTCCACCCCGGGTCGTAGCCCTCGAGCCACCCGTAGGGCCCGTAGTCGATGGTCTCGCCGAGGATCGACATGTTGTCCGTGTTCATCACCCCGTGGACGAAGCCGACGCGCATCCAGTGCGCGACCATGACCGCGGTCCGGCGCACGACCTCGCGGACCCAGGCCACGTGCACCTCGGCGGGCACGGGCTCCCCGGCGGGCGGGGCGTCGAGCTCGGGGAAGGAGGTGCGGATCACGTGCTCGGCGAGGGCGCGCAGCAGGCCCTCGTCGCCACGGGAGGCTGGCAGCTCGAAGCTGCCGAAGCGCACGAAGGAGCGCGCCACCCGGCACACGATCGCCCCTGGCTCCATCCGCGCGTTCCCGTCGTAGAACATGTCCCGCAGGACCTGGTCGCCGGTGGTGACGAGGCTCAGGGCCCGCGTGGTCGGGACGCCGAGGTGGAACATGGCCTCGCTGCACAGGAACTCGCGCACCGAGGAGCGCAGCACCGCGAGGCCGTCGGCCCGCCGCGAGTAGGGGGTCATCCCCGCGCCCTTGAGCTGGAGGGTCCAGCCGACCCCTTCCGGCCCCTCCACCTCCCCGAGGTTGATGGCGCGCCCGTCGCCGAGCTGGCCGGCCCAGTGCCCGAACTGGTGCCCCCCGTAGGCCATGGCGAAGGGGTCCATGCCCGGGAGCAGCCCGTTCCCGCCGAACACCCTGGCGAACTCGGGGCTCTCCAGCTCTTCCGGATCCAGCCCGAGGAGGGCCGCGCACTCGGCGGACCCTGCCACCAGCCGGGGGTCGGCCACCGCGGTGGGGGCGACCCGGGAGAAGAGGGCGCCGGTCACCTCGCGGGGTCGCGTCGAGCCCTCGGGGTCGGCGGGGAGGTCCCGGGTGAAGCGGTTGACGAACTGGAGGTCGAAGAGGCTCGGCATGTCGTGCGCGGGTCGGCGGCGCTCCCCCATTGGTAGGCCATGGGGAGCGGGAGCGCGCGGGCGGGTCCCGGGAAAGGGCCCCCCGGCGGCGCGGGTGGTCACGAAGGAACCCCGGGGAGCCCTCGTGGGGCCCGCGCCGGGGTTCTCGGGCTGGCGGTCGGCGCCAGGTGGTCGGAGCGCTCGCCGGAGCCGCGGCCCCTCAGGTCACCCGCATCCAGAGCTTCTTGCAGAAGGTGGCGACGTTGGACTTGTCCCGGGAGAGCAGCCCGTCGGACTCGGACGACACGTTGGTCTCCGAGGAGGGGATGCCGTCGGGGCCCGAGACGCGGATGACGATCTTGGAGGTCCCGCCGAGGAAGCCGTTCGACTTGGACACGTGCACGGTGCAGGTCGACTCGTCCACCGACTGCACGTCCCAGCCCGGCATGTCCTCCAGCAGCTCGGTCACGGTGCCGAAGACGCCGCCCTTGCTCGACGGCACCGCCACCGGCTGGTGCCACCTGTCGGAGGCGGCGGAGTCCGTCTCGAAGCGCCCCATGGGACCGGTCCGAGGTTCGTCCTCAGCCCTCGAGCTTGTTGACGTGACGGCTCAGCTGGGACTTGGTGCGCGCCGCAGCGTTGTCGTGGATCACGTTGTTCTTCGCGGCCTTGTCGACGCGCTTGAACGCCTCCGAGAGCCCGGCCTTCGCCTCGTCGGCGGAGTCGGACTGGAGGACCTTCTTGACGGCGGACCGCATGGAGGTGCGGACGGTCTTGTTGCGCATGCGACGGGCGTCGTCGGTGACCATGCGCTTCTTGGCTTGCTTCGTGTTGGGCATGAGGATTCAGGTGGCGCCGAGGAGGGCGCGTCGTTCGGGTCCGCTCCGTGGGGGAGCGGTGGACTGGGCTCGGGGGGATCGCCCGGCGAGGTTGGACGGAGGCGCGGTCAGCGCAGCTGTTCCATCTTCTGGGCGACGTCCCGGAAGCTCACGTCGACCTCGTACACCCGGGTGTAGAGCGTCCGGGCCCGCTCGAGATCGCCTGCGGCTTCCGAAAGAGCGGCGAGACTATACAGGATCTCGCGCCGGCGCTGGTCGTTCTCGGGCATCCCCTCCAGGGCCTTCTCGTACTCGTTCGCCGCCAGGTCCCCGAATCCCTTGGTCTCGAAGCACTTCGCGAGCAGCAGGCGGGCCTCGAGGGCCTTCCTGGGGTCGGAAACGGCCTTCTGGAGCTCCGAGGCCGCCCCGTCGGCGTCTCCCTGACGCAGGAGCTCCTGCCCCAGCTGGACCCTCAGGGCCGCGTCCCCGGGGTGGATGGCCAGCCGCCGCTGCAGCTCGCTCACCTCATGAGCCCGCAGCTGGGCCTCGATCCGGTCCGCCTTCTCCTGGTCCCCGGCCTTGTCGGCCCGGGCCAGTGAGCGCTTCAGGGCCTTGCCCCGCATGGCGCCCACCCGCTCCTCGAGGTCCCGGTCCCCCTTGCGGTAGGAGAGGGCGCGCTCGAGCACGTCGAGGGCCGCCTCCGGGTCCCTGAGCTTCTCGTGGACCTCGGCCAGCTGGACCATGACGTCCACGTTCGAGGTGTCCTCGGCGAAGAGCGACTCCAGCCGATCGCGGTCGGCTTCCAGCTCCTCGGGGGTCCGGTGCAGGCGGCGGCTCTGCTCCAGCTGGCGGGTCTGCTCCACGTCCACGAGCTGCTCACGGCTGTGCTCGACGGTGTCGAAGCGGGAGCTCTGGATGGCGGCCTCGGCGGCGAGGTCCTTGCGCGCCTTCAGGGCGTCCCGGTCTCGCGGGTCGGCCTCGAGGGCGCGCTCGTAGAAGGCGAGAGCCTGCACCGGGTCCCCGGTGCGCGCCATCATGGCGCCGGCCCGCTTGAGCCCCTCTGCGTTCCGCGGGTCGATCTCGGCGATGAACTCGTACACCGCGAGGGCGGACCGGAAGTGCCCGGCCGACTCGAGGGACGTGCCGAGCAGCATGTTCGCCTCCACGTCCATGGGCGCCGCGGAGAGGTAGCTCTCGCAGGCCTTGGCCGCGGCGTCGAACTTGGACGCCTTCGCGAGCCCCTTGGCCGCGGTCAGGGAGCTGGCGCCCTTGACCAGCTTCATGAACCGCCCGGACTTCTTCGTCTCGTGCCGGGCCTTCAGCGCCTTCCGCAGCCCCGAGCGCGCCTCGCCGATGTCGGCGTCGATCTCGAGGATCTGCTGATAGAGCTCGATGGCGAAGTCGTAGTTGCGCCGCCGCGCGGCCTCTTCGGCCTTCTGGATGTGTTTCGAGTAGTCCACGGATCGAATGCGAAAGCCGCCCAGCGGTTCGGGATCGGGCCTATCTTAGGGCCATCTGCCCGCGCGTTGCGGCGGCAACCCCCACGTTGAGCACCATGTCCGAGCCCCGGAGCTTCGAAGTCGTCCTCTTCCCCGATCCCGTTCTCCGCAAGGAGGCGGAGGAGGTGACGTCCTTCGACGACGACCTCCGGTCGATCGTCGACGGCATGTTCGAGCGGATGTTCGAGAGCCGCGGGGTGGGCCTGGCGGCGCCCCAGGTGGGGCTGTCCCGGCGGATCTTCGTCCTCAACGACGAGGGGGACCCCGAGCAGCCGGAGCGCAACCTCGCGCTCATCAACCCGACCATCAAGTCCCTCAAGGGGGACAAGGTGCGCTTCGAGGAGGGGTGCCTCTCCCTGCCCGGCGTGCACTGCGACGTGACCCGGCCGGACCGCTGCGTCGTGCACGCCTACGACGTCGAGGGCAACGCCTTCGAGAAGGAGTACGAGGGCTTCGTCGCCCGGATCATCCAGCACGAGTACGACCACCTGCAGGGCGTCCTGCTGGTGGACCGGATGACCCCCAGCGACAAGATGCGGAACCGCGCCGCCGTCGAGGAGCTCAAGGAGCAGTACCGCGCGGCGCGCTCCTGAGCCGTGCCCCACCGCCTCCGAGTCAGCCGAACGGTGGAGGGGCTCGCGCCCGGGCCGGACGGCGCCGTGACGAGCGTCGGCGTGTTCGACGGCGTCCACCTGGGCCACCAGTCGATCCTGGAGGCCAACGTGGCGCGGGCCGCCGCCCTCGGGGCAGAGCCCACGGTGGTGACCTTCGCGGAGCACCCCAAGGCCGTCCTGCTCGGTCGCGCCCCCCGCACCCTCACGACCCTGGAGCACAAGCTCGCCCTGCTGTGGCGCGCCGGGATCCGACACGCCGTGGTCCTGACCTTCGACGAGGCCCTGCGGAACACCTCCGCCGACGAGTTCAGCGAGCGGATCCTCGAGCGTGGCCTCGGCACACGGGCCTTCGTCCTCGGCTTCGACAGCAAGTTCGGGCGGGACCGGGCGGGGGGCCCGGAGTCCCTCCGGGCCCGGGGGCACGAGGTCGAGATCGCCGCCAAGGTCACGGTGGGGCAGCGGGCGGTCTCCAGCACCGTCATCCGGGAGTCCGTGGAGCTCGGGGACCTCGCGGGGGCGAGCCGCATGCTCGGGCGGCCGGTCACCATCTACGGCGAGGTGGTCCCGGGGGAGGCCCTTGGCCGCCGGCTCGGCTTCCCCACCGCCAACCTGGACCTCTTCCACGAGCTCCGGCCCCCCGAGGGCGTCTACGCCTGCCGGGCCCACGTGGTCCCGCCCCCCTCCGAGGGGGGCGCCCCCGACCCCCGGGAGCGGGTGGGGAGCTTCGACGCGGTGGCCAACATCGGCCGCCGGCCCACGGTGGCGGCCGAGGGCGCGGGGCCCCTGGTGGAGGTCCACCTGCTCGACTTCGAGGGCGACCTCTACGGGCAGCGCATCGAGCTCGAGTTCGCGGAGCGGCTCCGGGCCGAGGAGCGCTTCGAGAGCCTCGACGCCCTACAGGCGGCCATCACCGAGGACGTGCGGCGAGCCCGCGGCGTCCTGGGCCAGGGCTGACGGCCGGCCCGCCGGAGGCCCGGTGCGCCGCGCTCCAGGGGATCCGGGACCTGGCTCTGGAGCGGCTTCCCGGGCGTGAGGGAGCGTCCGGCCCCCCCCTCCGGCGAGGTGGGGGTGTCGGCCAGCGGCCCCCCTCCCGCCGCTCGGCCTTCCGCCGTGTCCGGCGCCTGGATCGCCGCCG
>JASFWR010000249.1:0-5658 GCA_050049155.1 Planctomycetota bacterium
TGGTGGCCGTGTCGGAGAGCGAGGCGGAGACCATCGCGAGCTCGGGGGTGGTGGACCCTGCGCGCCTGCGGACCGTGCCGAACGGGATCGACCCGGCGCGGGTCGAGGGCGCGGCGCCCGCGGACCTCGCGGCGCTCGGGCTGGACCCCGGGCTTCCCGTGGCGGCGGTGGTCGGGCTGCTCTACTCGGCCAAGGGGCAGGACCTCGCCCTCGAGGCGCTGGCGGAGGAGGGGCTTGAGGGGCTCCAGCTGCTCTTCGTGGGTCCGGGCGACCGCGAGCCGCTCGTGGCGCTGGCCGAACGCCTCGGCGTGGCGCGGCGCGTGGCGTTCACCGGTCCACGGGACGACGTGCCGTCCCTGCTGGCCGCGGCGGACATGCTCCTGCTCCCCTCCCGCTGGGAGGGCATGCCCTACGTGGTCCTCGAGGCCATGGCCGCCTCCCGCGCGGTCGTGGCGACCCCGGTGGACGGGGCGCGCGACCTCGTGGAGGACGACGTCACCGGGTTCCTGGCCGCGTCGATCTCCGCGCCCGCCCTGGCGGCGGCCCTGCGGCGCGCGGTGCTCGCCGGCGCCAGCCGGCGCGGGACCCTCGGCGCCGCCGGCCGCGCGCGGCTGGAGGGGGCGTTCGACGTGGACACCATGGCCGCGAGGCTCGACGCGGTCTACCGGGAGGCGCTGGAGGCGTCGGGGAGCCGGTGAAGATCCTCCACGTCCTGACCACCCTCGACGTCGGGGGCGCCGAGATGCACGTGCTCAAGCAGGTGCGCGGGCAGGTGGCCCGCGGGCACGAGGTGCGCGTTCGCTACCTCAAGGGCGAGGGCACCCTGCGGGGGGACTTCCTGGAGGCGGGCGCCGGGCGCGTGGAGGCGGCGGCGGCGGGCCCGCTCTTCCCGCTGCGGGTTCGAGACGACCTCGCCTGGTGCGACGTGGCGCACTCCCACCTCCTCAAGGCGGACGCGATGATGGCGGTGGCCGCGCGCCTGCTGGGCGCGCGCCGGAAGCTCATCAGCGGCAAGCACAACGACGAGCAGGTGCTCCGGCGCCCGCTCGTGAGCCGGGTCCACGGCTGGCTCGGGGGGACGCCGGCGCGCACGATCGTCCTGTCCGACCACGTGGGCCGCTTCATCGAGGAGCACGGCCGGGTCCCGCGGGCGCGCCAGTCGCGGGTGTACTACGGCCTCGACCCCGCGCCCTTCGAGCGCGCGGTGGAGGAGACCGACGTGGCCGCCCTGCGCGCGGCGCTCGGCCTCGAGGCGGACGACGTCGTGTTCCTGTGCGTGGCCCGCTTCGCGCCGCAGAAGGCCCACGAGGTGCTCCTCGAGGCTCTCGCCATCGCCCGCCGGGAGGACCCGCGCCTGCGGCTCCTGCTGGTGGGGGACGACCCCTTCGGCGACGGGCGCCAGCGGGCCGAGGCGGCTGCCCGGCGCCTGGGGCTCTCGGACGGAGCCGGGCAGGGGGCCGCGGTGTTCACCGGGATCCGCCGCGACGTGCCCGCGCTCATGGCGGCCAGCGACGTGTTCTGCATGGCGTCCCGCTGGGAGGGGCTCGGGCTCGTGTTCCTGGAGGCCATGGCGGCCTCGAGGCCGGTGCTCTCCACCCAGGTCTCGGCCATCCCGGAGGTCGTGGTGGACGGCGAGACGGGGCGGCTCGTCCCGCCGGACGACCCGGAGGCCCTCGCCGCCGGGATGCTGGCCCTCGCCTGCGACGACTCGCTCCGGTCCCGGCTCGGCGCGGCGGGGCACGCGCGGGTGCTGGACCGCTTCGGTCTCGATCGCATGGTCGACGAGACCATCGCGATCTACGGGGAGGTCATCTCCGGCTCCAGCCGGTAGTTTCAGGGGGTGCCGCTGCTCCCCCTGGTCGCCCCCCTCGCCGTCTCCCTCGCCGGCGCCTCCATCGGTCCCTCGGCCTCGGCCGACGCGGGCCGGGACGACGTGGACTTCGCGCGGGACGTCCGGCCGCTGCTGGCGAGGCGCTGCTTCCCCTGCCACGGCAACGACGAGGAGACCCGCGAGGCGGGCCTGCGCCTCGACCTGGAGGCCGAGGCGCACCTGGACCGCGACGGGTTCGCGGCCGTGGTCCCGGGGGACGTCGAGGGGTCCGAGCTGTGGGTCCGGATCAACGACGACCTGGACCCCATGCCGCCGGAGGACGCGGGCGCGCCCCTCGACGGGGAGGAGCGCGAGCTCCTTCGCCGCTGGATCGAGGGCGGCGGCGGCTACGCCTCCCACTGGAGCTTCACGCCGCCCGAGCGCCCTGCGCTCCCGGGAGGCGCGCCCGCGGACGAGCACCCCGTCGACGCCTTCGTCCGCGAGGCCCTCGAGGCGCAGGGCCTGGACCTCTCCCCGCCGGCGGACGATCGCCAGCTCATCCGGCGCCTCTCCCTCGACCTCACGGGCCTCGCGCCCGCCCCCGGGTTCGCCGAGGCCTTCGCGGCCTCGGAGGAGCCGGACAAGCTCGAGGAGGCTGTGGACGCGCTCCTCGCCTCGCCCGCCTACGCCGAGCGCTGGGCGGCGGTCTGGCTGGACCTGGCGCGCTACGCGGACAGCACGGGCCACGGCTCCGACCCCCTGCGCACGATCTGGCGCTACCGGGACTGGGTCATCGACGCCTACGACCGGAACCTCCCCTTCGACGAGTTCACGGTGCAGCAGCTGGCGGGCGACCTGCTCCCGGACGCGACCATGGAGACCCGCCTCGCCACCGCGTTCCACCGGAACACGATGACGAACACCGAGGGGGGCACCGACGACGAGGAGTTCCGCGTGCTCGCCGTGAAGGACCGGGTCAACACGACCATGGAGGTCTGGATGGGGGTCACCGCGGGCTGCGCCGAGTGCCACAGCCACAAGTACGACCCCGTCAGCCACGAGGAGTACTACGAGCTCTTCGACATCTTCAACCAGACCGCGGACACGGACCGCGGCGACGACCGCCCGCGCCTCGCGACGCCGACCCCCGAGCAGGCGGGCGAGAAGGCGCGCCTCGACGCCGAGCTCGCGCGCCTCGACCACGAGCTCGCCACGGCGGAGGTGGACGTGGACGCGGGCGTCGGCCGCATGCTGGAGGCCGAGCGCTTCTGGGGAGCGGTCGAGCAGCGAATCGCCCGGCGGTCGATCCGGGAGGGGGCCGGGGAGGGCACCCGGGTGGACGTCCTCGAGGTCGACGCGACCCCGCCCGCCGGCGACGGTCCGGTGGGCCTGCGCCTCACGGCGCTGGCCTCGCCGTCGCTCCCGGGCGGCGGGCCCGGGGAGAGCCCCGGCAACGGCAACTTCGTGGTGACGGACCTGCGCGTCGCCCGTGAGACCGCCGGGCCCGCGCCCGTGGCGGCGGCCGTCCGCATCGAGCTCTCCGGTCCTGGCCGCATCCTCTCCCTCGCGGAGGTGGAGGTGCTGGACGCCGATGGGAACAACCTCGCCCTCGGTGGGCGCGCGACCCAGTCGTCCACCGGCTTCAACGGCCCGCCCGAGCTCGCGGTGGACGGCAACACCAGCGGCGTCTACGAGGACGGCTCGGTGACCCACACGGCCACCGAGCGCGACCCCTGGTGGGAGGTGACGCTCGCCGAGCCGGCGCCGATCCACGGCCTCAGGGTCTGGAGCCGCACCGACGGGGACCTGGAGCTCCGGCTCGAGGGCTTCGAGGTGGTCCTGCTCGACGGGGCGGGGGAGCCCGTGCTGCGCACCGCGCCCTGGCCCGCGCCCAACCCCGTGGCCGAGGCGCGCCTCGGCGAGGGCGGGGCCGTCCCGCTCCTCGTCCGCCCGGGTTCCGCCAGCTTCGAGCAGGCGAACTTCGGGGTCGCCGCGGCGCTGGACCTCGACCCGAAGACCGGCTGGGCCATCGGGCCCCGGCAGGGCGTGGACCACGCGGCCATCTTCGAGCTCCCCGCCCAGGCGTCGGACCCGGACGGCGGCCTGCGGCTGCGGGTGACCGTCGCCCAGGAGTGGGGCTCGGACCACACGATCGGGGACCTGCGCCTCGGGGTCGGCCGCGGCCCCCGCGTCCCACTGGCGATCCCCGCCGACGTCCGCGGGCCCCTGGCCCGCCGCGGCCAGGCCATGAGGGGGGAGCCCGCGGCCGCGGAGCCGGGGGACGAGGCCAAGCTCGTGGCCTTCCTCCGGGAGCGCGACCCGCTCCTCGACGGGGTCCACCAGCAGCGCGCGCGGGTGGCCGCGCAGCTGGCCGACCTCGACGTCGTCACCACGCCGGTGATGGAGGAGCTCCCCGCCGACCGGCGGCGCGACACCCACGTGATGGTCCGCGGGAACTTCCTGCAGCGCGGCGAGCAGGTGCACGCCGCGATCCCGGCGGCCTTCGGCGCCCTGGACCCCGAGGCGCCGGTGGATCGGCTGGCCTTCGCCCGCTGGCTGGTGAGCGACGAGAACCCCCTCACCGCCCGGGTGACGGTGAACCGCCTCTGGGCGCGCCTCTTCGGCCGCGGCCTCGTGGCCACGGAGGGTGACTTCGGCTCCCAGGGCGCCACGCCGACCCACCCGGAGCTGCTGGACTGGCTAGCGGTGGAGTTCCGCGAGGGCGGCTGGGACCAGAAGGCGCTCCTGAAGACCATCGTCACCAGCCAGGCCTACCGGCAGGCCTCCGCGGTCCGACCCGAGACCCTCGAGGCCGACCCCGACGGGGTCTGGCTCTCCCGCTTCCCGCGCCAGCGGCTCGAGGCGGAGATGGTCCGCGACGTCACCCTGCAGGCCGCGGGGCTCCTCTCGCCCAAGCGCTTCGGCCCGTCCGTGTACCCGCCCCAGCCCGAGGGGCTCTGGCAGGCGGCCTTCAACGGGCAGCGCAACTGGCGGGAGAGCATGGGGGAGGACCGCTACCGGCGCGGCGTCTACGTCTTCATGCGGCGCACGATCCCGTACCCGATGCTGGCCACGTTCGACGCGCCGAGCCGCGAGGCGTGCACCGTGTGCCGGACGCCCACGAACACCCCGCTGCAGGCCTTCGTCACCCTCAACGACCCCGCCTTCCTCGAGCCGGCCCGGGTGCTCGGGGCCCGCTACGCCCACCGGGCGACGACGGACGACAGGGGGTCCCTCGGCCCCGGCCGAGAGGTGGCGGAGGGGCCGGACGGCCTCGCGCGCGCGCTCCTGGAGGAGCTCCTCTCCCAGGCGCTCCAGCGCCCCGCTGGCGCCGATCAGGTCGACGTGCTGACGGAGCTCCTCGCCGACGCCCGGGTCGCCTTCGCCGCCGACCCCGGCGCTGCGGGGGAGTTCGTGGGCGCCGGGGGGGCCTGGTCCACCGGCCTCGAGGCGCAGGAGGCCGAGGTGCTCGCGGGGGTGGACCCGGTGGAGGTCGCGGCGTGGACCGTGGCCGCGAGCACGGTGCTCAACATGGACAGCTTCCTGACCAAGGAGTGAGCGATGGACCCCGTTCAGGAAGACGCCCTCACGAGCACGCGCCGCACGTTCCTCCAGCGGGGGATCGGCCTCGGCGCCATCGCCCTCGGCGCCATGGACGGGGCCGCGGCCCGCGCGCAGGAAGGCGGCGGCGCCGCCCAGGGGGCCTCGCCCCTGGCGCCCAAGGCGCCGCCCCTCCCGGCGCGGGCGAAGCGGGTGCTGTACCTGTCGATGGCCGGCGCGCCGCCCCAGCACGACACGTTCGACTTCAAGCCGAAGCTCCAGGAGCTCGACGGGACCCCCTGCCCCGA
>JASFWR010000250.1:0-5652 GCA_050049155.1 Planctomycetota bacterium
CCCGATGAAGCCGCCGGCGTCCACGAGGGTGCTGGCGAACTCGAGCATCGCGTCGTTGCCGAGCACCGAGAGGGAGAAGCCCTCCTGGCGGTAGAGGTTGTAGAAGAACAGGCCCGCGGTGATGGCTCCCTCGAGCTCGCCCAGGTCCCGCGACGTGGCCTGCACGCCGGGGATGACCAGCTCGACGTAGAGGAAGCGCTTCTGCTTGATGTCGAGGGGGAGCTCCGACCACTCGAGCATCTCCTCGCGCTCGTCCGGGTCGATGGGGATCACGCTGTTGATGACGCCCAGGTAGAACTCGCGGGCCTCCTCGGGGAAGCCGGTGCTGGCGTACACGTCGCCGATGCCTGCGTTGGCGCGCAGGGCGATCTCCGTGCCCTCACCCACGTCGAAGATCAGCTCGGAGTAGGTCTCGATGGCCTGCTCGCTGAAGAAGGCGTCGTCCGGCGTCGCCGCGCTGATGCGCGCGTAGAGCCCCGCCTTGTCGAGCATGAGCACGTCGCGCTTGGTCTTCAGCTCGGGGGTCATCGGGTCGATGGCGTCGATCTCCTCGATGAGACCCTCGCAGAGCCGCACCGACTTCTCGAGCACCTCGACCTTGCGCTGGCGGAGGGCCTCGGCCTCCTCGCCGACCGCCTCCTCCAGGGAGATGTCCAGGCTCCGGGCGTAGACGCCGGCGAGCTCCACCATGGTGCGCTGGGCCTCGAGCCGGCTGTCCGATCCCTGGTTGGAGTCGACGAACTCCTCGTAGGCCGAGAGCGACTGCTCGAAGAGCTCGTTGCGCTGGATCGGGTCCGTCGAGGCCTTCGCGCCGATGTAGTAGATGTCACAGCGGACCAGCTCGAGCTCGGACTCCATGCGGTCCGAGAGGTTCGCCTTGGCGACGTCGTCGAGCACCGACTGGGCGAGGTCCACGAAGGCCCACTCCTTGGCGAGTCCGCGGGCGAAGTCGATCTCCGCCTCGACGGCCTTCTCCGACATCGACTGAGCCGCGGCCGGGAGGGCCAGGCCGAGCGTGGCGGCGAGGAGGGTGAGCTGGCGGGGGAGGGGGCGGGCGCTGATGGAGATGCTCATGTTCATTCTTCGCAGTCGCGGAGCCGCGCCGGGCCTCTCGAGGCGCCGGCGTCGGACTTCGACCGGGAGTAGTCCGTTCCAGGAGGGAGGTGACCCGCGGAGCACGTCGAACCGGCCGTTCTGGCCGACGTCGGCACCCCAGGACCTCGGAGCGGGCGGGAGAGGATACGGCACGGAGCGGCCCCTGGGAACGCCCCAAGAGCCTCCAGGGTGCGGTTCTGGGGGCGCCGGCGAACACCTCCCACGAAGCGCCGCCGCGCGGCCCGCCCAGGGGCGGACCGCGCGGCGGCGGGGAGTGGCCTTCCTCCTCGCGGAGGGGGCGCGATCAGAAGTCGCGGCCGAGCTCGGCGTCGGTCGGGGCGTCCTCCTTCGGGATCACGATCTCGCCGTTGAGCAGGATCAGGAGCTTCCGGTTGGAGACGAAGTTGCCCTTGCGCTCGAACAGGAAGTTCAGGAGCGGGACCTTGTTGAGGAACGGGACGCCGGAGCGCTTGTCCTGCTTGGAGGACTCCTTCAGGCCGCCGAGGAGCACGGTGCCGCCGTCGGGGATCGGGATGGAGGTCCGGACGCGCTCGATGGACACCTCGGGCAGCTGGATCGTGACCGAGTTCTGGGTGCCGAGGGTGGTCGGCTGGTCGCGGATCGGACGCTTCAGCGTGGCGATCGTCGGGCGCAGCTCCAGGGTGATGAAGCGGCGGTCGGCGGAGACCACGGGGCGGACGTCGAGGACGACGCCGTCCTGGATGACGTTGATGATCGGGTCGGCGATGGACGCCGCCTGGGCGATCTGGACGTCGAAGTCCTGGACGTAGGCGACCTGGTTGAGGACCGAGATGTTGGCCCGGGCGCCGTTGTTGACCAGCAGGCGCGGGGCCGTGACGGTCTCCATGCGCTCGCTCTTGGAGACGGCGCGCAGGATCAGCTCCAGCTGGAGGTCGTTGAGGAACGCCCACTGGAAGGAGAGGCCGCCGGAGGCCTTGAAGGTGTCGGAGCCCAGCTGCGAGTCGTAGAGGTCCTCGACGCGGGCGCGGAAGCTCCCGTCCTCGCCGTCGTCGAAGTACGCACCGACGTCGCTGGTGCGGCCGATCACGTCGCCGAACTCGGAGGAGCCGTCGCCGAAGTCGTTGAACTCGACGCCGTTCGGGCCGGGGCCCGGCAGGCCGAGGCCGCGGAAGTCGACGCCGATGTCCTCGAGGAAGCTGTCCTCGACGCGCATGAAGCGGGCCTGGATGTCCACGAGGATGCCGGTGGACTCGCGCAGGTCGTCGAGCAGGTTCTTGATCTTCGCCTGGACCGCGGGGGTCTGGCTGACGACCAGGGTGCCCTTCTCGGTGACCCGGATGGAGTTGGCCGGATCGTCGCCCCAGCTGTCCGGGGCGATGTTGTTCATGATGAGCTCCTCGAGCTCACCGGTGCCGATGACGTTCGACTCGCGCTCCGGCAGGTCCTCGTCCGGGATGGGGAGGCCGTCGGAGGGGGCGATGTTGATGTCCGGCGCGGGGTAGTCCGGGATCGGGGTGACCAGGTCGGCGACGGAGTAGGTCGCGCTGACCTGACCGCCGGTCATCTCGCCGTCGGTGACGAACAGCACCACGCCGTCCTCGACCTTCCAGCTCATGCCCTCGGTGAGCAGGGCGATCATGTCGAGGATCTGGGTCACGCTCCGCTCGGAGACGTCGAGGTCGACCGCGACCTCGTCCTCACCGATCTCGTCGTAGACCAGGGAGCTGACCTGGAAGTTCACGCCGCTCTGGGCCTGGAGGTACTTGGCGACGCTGGCCAGGGCGGCCGGGCCGTCCTCGTCGCCGAAGCGCGCGGGGACGATGGTCTGGTCGAGGCGCTCGATGACCTTCGCGCGCTCGGGGTCGTCCGCGGCCTCGATCTGGATGCTCGAGAACGACTTGCGCTGGCTGACCTCCTTCCAACGGTCGAGGTCGAACACCAGGGGCTGGGTCTGCGGCACGTCCATGGTGCGCAGGTCGTCGAAGGTGCGCAGCCACTCCTCGCGGTAGTCGCGGCGCAGGCGCTCGTCGACCTTGGCGTGGCCGGCGGCGCGGGAGACCTCGAGGAGCTCCTGGGCGTTCTCGTTGCCCGGGTCGGCCACGAGGATCAGCTGGGCGAACTTGGCGGCCTCGTCGTAGTTCTCGGCCATGAAGGCCGAGTTGGCGCTCTCGTAGTAGGTGCTCAGCTTGTTGCGGACGCGGTCGCGCTCGGCGGCCTCCTTGCGGGCGGCCTCCTCGGCGGCGGCGGCGCGCGCCTGGGCGAGCTCGAGCTGCTCGGCCTCGTCGCGGAGCTGGATGGTCTCCTTGAGCTTCGCGCTCACGATCCGCTCGTCGAGGGAGTCGGTCGCGATGAGCGGGTCGATGCGCAGGATGGTCTCGGCCTGGCGGTAGGCCTCGACGGCGCCGTCGTAGTCACCGGCGCGGAGCGCGGCGTCGCCCTTGGCGTTCCACTCCTCGGCGCGGGCGCGCGTGATCGTCTGCTTGACGAGGTAGCGGTCGGCCTCGGACTCGAAGGCGGCGCTGCCCTGGGCGAGGGGGTCGCCCATCATGCCCTCGACCCGGCGGAAGCCCTCGCGGGCGGCCTGGTTCGAGGGGTCGAGCTGCACGGCCTCGGAGTAGAGGACGAGCGCACCCTGCAGGTCGGAGCGGCTCAGCGCCTCCTCCGCGCGCGCGGCGAACTGCTCGGAGAGCGCCTTGCTCTTCTGCATGCGCAGCAGCGCCTTGTTGATGCTCTCGTCGGAGTCGTCGGCCGCGGCGGCGTCACCCTCCTGGGCGACGACGTTGGCGGCGAGGGCGAAGCCGTCACCTTCGGTCGCGGGCGTGGCCACGCTCGAGGTGAAGAGGTCGCTCGGCTCCTGGGTCGCGCTGTCCGCGACGGCGTCGGTGTGGACGCTGGGGTCGGTGCCTTGGCAAGCGACGGAAGCCGCGATCAGGAACGGGAGGTAGGAAAGACGGGTCCGCATGGATCGAGTCAGACGCGTGTGGGTCGTCGGGGGGAGATGACGATCGTCCGTCCCTGCATGCGGGCGGTGCCGCATGCCGCCGGCAGGGCCGACGGCGGGGGTCAGGAGCGAACGCTGGGGGGGATTCGTGTCCGGGGATCGACCGGGGTCGGGACCGGACGCGTGGAACAGACGCGGGAAGGTTCGAGGAACGGTGGTGGGGGGATCTCGCGTCCGGTGCCGGGCGGAGCCGCGACACGGTGGACACGGTTCGCCAGGCGACGGGGCCGACCGCGCGCGCGGAGGGTCCCGGTGGAGCGCCTCTAATGGGGGCTGGAGAGTACGGTTCCCGCGGAGAAGGGTCAACGGGCACGGACGGGTCCGATGGACGGACCGGGATATCGGGAGGGCGGCTCCCGGTTACCGCCTCCCTCCACCGATGGGCGCCGGGGTCCCGAGGTGCCCGCAGCGCCCGGAGGATCCGACCTCGACCGGACGGCGCGGGGCCCCGGTCAGGACCCCCGCTTGGGGAGGCCGGCGACCCCCATGGCCAGCTGGATGTCCTCCCACGTCTTGCGCTTCTCGTGGGGCGACCGGAGCAGGTAGGCGGGGTGGTAGGTGGGGACCACCTTGCGGCCGTTCCGGTCGTGGATCTTGCCCCTCAGGCGCCCCAGGGGGGCGTCCACGCCCAGGACGTGACCGGCCGCGTGGCGCCCCAGGGGGATGATCACCAGGGGGTCCAGTAGCTCGATCTGCCGGTCGAGCCAGGCGGTGCAGAGGGCCTTCTCCGACGGGAGCGGGTCCCGGTTGCCCGGCGGGCGGCACTTGAGCACGTTGGCGATGTACACGTCCTCGCGCGCGATCCCCATCCCCTTGGAGATGATGTCGTCGAGGAGGGCCCCCGCGCGCCCCACGAAGGGGACGCCCTGGCGGTCCTCCTCCTCTCCGGGCGCCTCGCCCACGAAGAGGATCCTGCGGGTCCCCTGTCCGTCGCCGAAGACCGTCCGGTTGCGGGTGCGCGACAGCTCACAGGCGGTGCAGTCCGCCACGCAGGCTCGCAGGGCCTCCAGGTCCGGCGCGCTCGCTGCCTGGGGCGCGAGGGGGTTCGGGCCGCCGGCGGCGGCGCCAGGGTCCGCTGCGGGCTCCGCGTGCGCGGCGCTCGCCGCCGGGGCGTGGGGCCTCGAGCGCTCCGGGCCCGCCGGAGGGGTGGTCGCACGGGCGGTGGCCTCCCGGGTGGGGGGCGCGGGAGCGGGAGCGGACCGGGTGGGGGCCGAGGGGGAGGTCGCCGCCTGGGCGGGAGGCCGGGCCGGCGCCTGGGCGGCCGGACCGGACGGGGCCCCTCGCAGCGGCGAGGGGGGCTCGACCCGCGGCAGGCTGCGGTGACCTCGGATCGCGCGGCGGGCGAGGGTCCGCTGAAGGGCGAGGCCGAGGGCCGCGAGCTCGGCGGAGGGGTCGTCGGCCCCGATGGGGGTCTCGATCGGGGACCCACCGCTGCCCATGGGCGCCGCGGGAGGGCCTCCAGGGGCGCCCTCGGGAGCGTTGGAGGGGGTGGAGTGACTCAATCCGAGACCCCCTCGCCCGGTCGCGCGAGCGGGCGGCCCCGCAGCCGGCTGGTCTCCCGGCCGTCCTCGGCG
>JASFWR010000251.1:0-5645 GCA_050049155.1 Planctomycetota bacterium
CGGCGCGACGCTGCCGGAGCTCCTGGATCAGCCCCTGGATCGCCTCCTCGGGACGCTCGAGGGGCTGAACCTCGACGGCCGCCAGAGGGCGGTGCTCGCCGCGCTGCTGCCCGAGCTGCGCGAGCGGACGGTGGCCATGGAGGCCCTGGGGCTCGGGCACCTCCAGCTCTCCCGCCGGAGCCCGACCCTGTCCGCGGGCGAGCTGCAGCGGACGCGCCTCGCCAGCGTCCTTCGCTCCGGCCTCTCCGGCGTCACGCTCGTCCTCGACGAGCCCACGAGCGGGCTCCACGCCCGGGACGTGGACGGGCTCCTCGTGCACCTCCGGCGCTTCGTGGAGCGCGGCAACACGGCGGTGCTCGTGGAGCACGAGCCGCGGGTGCTGCGCGCGGCGGATCACCTGATCGAGCTCGGCCCGGGCGCGGGCGAGCGGGGCGGTGAGGTGGTGGCCGCCGGGTCAGCGGAGGACGTCCTGGCGGGCGACGGCCCCACGGCGGCGGCGCTCGCCGGGGGCGCGGGAGCGGGCGCGCCGTCGGAGGCGCCGCCTCCCCTCGTCTGGGCTCTCGAGGGCTGCCACGCGAACCACCTGCGGTCCATCGACGTGCCCCTGCCCGGCGCCGGCCTGGTGGCGGTCACCGGGGTCTCGGGCAGCGGCAAGTCCAGCCTGCTCTTCGAGGTGCTCGAGCCCACGGTGGGGGAGGGCCGCCCGGTCCGGTGCCGCGCGGCCCGCGCCCTCGACGGAGGCGCGCCGCCCGTGTTCTCGGCGGTGCGGAGCTCGCGCCGGGCCACCGAGGCGGGCGCGGTGGTGACGGCGCTCGGTCTCATGGGGGCGGTGCAGTCGCTCTTCCACGGCGCGGCGAGGGGCTCGGGGCCGGGGCTTGGGCTGGGGCTCGGGCGCACCGCGTTCTCGTTCACGAGCGCGGCGGGCCGGTGCCCCACCTGCCGCGGCTCCGGCGCGGAGCGGGTCGCCATGGACTTCATGGCGGACCTGGAGCTCCCCTGCGCGGACTGCGGCGGGCGCCGCTTCCGGCCGGAGGTCCTCGCGGTCCGGTGGGAGGGCCTGTCGGTGGCGGACCTCATGGAGACGCCGACCGCCGAGCTCCAGGAGCGCCTGCCCGCCGGCAAGCTGCGCCGCGGGGTGGACGCGCTGCTGCGGCTCGGGCTCGGCCACCTGGCCCTCGGCCGCGCGGCGCGGTCCCTCTCGGGGGGGGAGCTCCAGCGGCTGACCCTGGCGGCGCACCTCCTCGGCTCGGACGGGCCGACCCTGCACCTGCTCGACGAGCCGGCCACGGGGCTGCACGAGGCCGACCTGCAGCGGCTCGTGGGCGTCCTGCGGGAGCTCGCGGCGCGCGGGGACCTCGTCGTGATGGCCGAGCACCGCCTGTCGCTGATCGCCGCCTGCGATCACGTGGTGGACCTGGGCCCGTCGAGCGGCGCGGCCGGGGGCGACCTCGTAGCGTGCGGGCCGCCGGGGTCCCTGGAGCAAGGCGCCACGGCGGCCGCGCTCCGGGCCCGCTGAGCGGTCAGCGGGTGCGCGCGCCGCGGACGGTGGGCCCGTCGCCCTCCAGCCCTTCCAGCGCCAGGAGGATGCCGGAGCGGCGCTCGCCGCCGGGCTCGCCCTCGCTGTCCAGCCAGAGGCCGAAGGGCTCCCCCGGGAACACCACTCGCTCCACCACGCCGAGGCCGCGCTCCTCGCCCGCCTCCAGCTCCACGCGGTCGAGGCGCAGCTTGCGGGTCACACCGTCGGCGCAGACCATGCGGAGCTTCGCGCCCTCGCGCATGCCCTCGAGCTCGAGGCGCGCCACGCGCACCGGCGGGAGCTCCACCTCCACCTCGGGGGTGGCGACGTCCGGGGAGACCTCGACGCGCTCGAGCCGGCGCGGGGCGAAGGGGCTCGAGCCGCCGCCCACCTCGATCCGGTAGGGACCGCGGGGGAGCTCGAGCACCGACTCCTCCCCGACGGTGAGGAAGAACTGCTCGCACCAGCCCGTGTCGAGCTGGGTCGCGAGGACCGGCACGCCGAGGGGCCACAGCGCCGGGTCCCGGCCGGGACCGGACTCGACGAAGACCGCGAGCGCCAGCTCGCCGTCGCGGGCGGGCTCGGTGTCACCCCAGAACTCCTCCGGGAGGCGGAGCGTGCGCTCGACGCCGATCCGCGACCCCTCGAAGCTCGCGATCGTCTCGCCGGTCGGGGCCTTCACCTGGAGGTAAGAGGCGAGGCGCGGCTTCAGGCCGGGCAGGCGGAAGCGCCCCTCCTCGTCCGTCACGGTCCACGGGCCGCGGTGGCGCTCGGGGACCCCCACGCCGTGGGCGACCGCGGGGGACCCGTCGGCGCGCAGCAGGCGGCCCTCGAGCGTCCCCCCGGGCTCCGCCATGACCTCGTACACGCCGCCGCGCGCGGCGTCCCAGTCCACGTACAGGTAGTCGGTGAGCACGCCCTCGCCCACGGGGTACACGTCCGCGATGCCGTCGATCTCGCGGCCGACCCCCGGCAGGGTCGCGCGGCCCGCCGCGTCCGTCACGGCGCTCGCCACGTCGGGCGTGTGGCCGCAGCCCACGCAGAGGCCGAGGTGCAGCCCGTCGACGGGCCGGCCGAGGTGGTCGACCACGCGCACGCCGGCGGGGACCTCGGGGTGCAGGGCGACGGGCTCGACCGTCCACTCGGGCCGCGGCACGTCCATCTGACCCGCGATCCCGTAGCCCTCGGCCCGGACGATCACCCACTGGTACTCCCGCTTCGCGGTCACCTCGGGCAGCGTCGCCCAGCCGTCCTCGTCGGTGACGCCGCGCGCCTCGCGCCAGGTGGTTCCGAAGACCGGGATGTCGACCTCCCTCACCCCGAGGACCTCGGCGCGGGCCACCGGCGCGCCGGTCGCGGCGTCGACCACGCGGACGTTGCCCGGGTCCAGGGGCCGGGCGGCGCCGCTCGCGAGGAGGGCGAGGACCAGGGGCAGGTGGTGGATCATCGGTGGGCTCCGCGTGTCATGGCTCGGGGTCCCCGCCGGGAATCGTACCGGGACGGAAGGCGGAGGCGGCGTCAGGGAGGGGGACGACGCCCGCGCCTGCGGGCTTGGGAGTTCCTCGGAGAAGTCGTCGAGCCCCCAGGTTGGAGGGCGTACGGGGGCCGAGGGCGCGCGTGGGGCCTGGCAGGAGGCTAGCGGCAGCGCTCGGACGGGTCACCGACTTCTCGCGCCACGGAGCGGCACCCCGGATCAGGACAGCAGCTCGTCGAGGACCCGGGCGGGCTCGACGCCGGTGAGGCGCAGGTCGAGGCCCTGGTGGCGGACGCTGAGGCGCTCGGGGTCGAGGCCGAGCTGGTGGAGGAAGGTGGCGTGCAGGTCGTGCACGTTCACCGGGTCCTTCACGACGTTGTAGGAGAAGTCGTCCGTCTCCCCGTGGATGTGCCCGGGGCGGAAGCCGCCTCCCGCCATCCACATGGTGAAGCAGCGGGGGTGGTGGTCGCGGCCGTAGTTCTCCTTCGAGAGGCCCCCCTGGGAGTAGATCGTCCGCCCGAACTCCCCGCCCCAGATGACCAGGGTCTCGTCGAGCAGGCCGCGCTGCTCGAGGTCCGTGAGGAGCGCGTGGCACGGCTGGTCGATGTCCCGGCACTGGTCGGGAAGGCGGCCCGCCACGTTGGCGTGGGTGTCCCAGTTGTTGTGGTAGATCTGCACGAAGCGCACGCCGCGCTCGACCATGCGCCGCGCCATGAGCGCCGTGTTGGCGAAGGTGCCCGGCTTCCGCGCCGCCTCGCCGTACATGGTCCAGGTGCGCTCCGGCTCCACGCTCAGGTCCGCGAGGTCAGGGACGCTGGCCTGCATGCGGTAGGCGAGCTCGTACTGCTCCATCCGCGTGCGCGTCTCCGGGTCGCCGATGTCGTCCAGCAGCCGCTGGTTCAGCTCGCCGATCCCGTCGAGGGTGCGGCGGCGGACGGCGTCGCTCACGCCCTTCGGGTTCTCCAGGAAGAGGATCGGGTCCCCGTTCGTGCGGAAGGACACCCCGGCGTGCGCCCCGGGCAGGGCGCCCGAGGACCACAGGCGCGCGGAGATGGCCTGCATCTGCTCCTGGTTGGTCGGCCGCGCCACCATCACCACGAAGGTGGGCAGGTCCTCGTTCATGGAGCCGAGCCCGTAGGACGCCCACGCGCCCAGGCACGGCCGCCCGGTGACCTGGTTCCCGGTCTGCAGGAACGTGATCGCCGGCTCGTGGTTGATGGCGTCGGTGTGGACGCTGCGCACGAAGCACATGCGGTCCACGGACTTGCCCAGGTTGGGGAGGAGCTCGGTGAGCTCCATGCCGCACTCGCCGTGGCGGTCGAAGCGGTACTTGCTGGGGGCGATGGGGAAGCGCGCCTGGCCCGAGGTCATCGTGGTCAGCCGCTGGCCGTCCCGCACGGACTCGGGCAGGTCCTTGTCGTACCACTCCGCCATCCGGGGCTTGGGGTCGAACAGGTCCATCTGCGGCGGGCCGCCGACCATGTGGAGGTAGATGACGCGCTTGGCCTTCGGCGCCGCGGCGAGGGGGAGGGCGCCCCCGAGGCGGGCCATGGCGGCGCCCGCGAGCAGGTGGCTCCCCGAGCGCAGGAAGTGCCTGCGGGTGAGCGTCTCGCGCAGGGGGGCGAGCAGGTCCTTGCCGGGCTCCGTCACTTGGTCACCACCTCGTCCAGGTTCATGAGCATGTTGGTGAGCATGGTCCACGCGGCGAGCTCCGCGGCGTCCAGGCCCTCGGGCGCGGGGAGCTCGCCCACCGCCAGCAGCGCGGCGGCGGCGTCGGCGTCCGCGCGGTAGTGGGCGCGCAGGTCCGCGAGGACGCCCGCGCAGACCGCGCGCTCGTCGTCGCCGAGGGCGCGGGCCGTGAGCCGCGCCATGACGTGGTCCATGCGCGGCGCGTCCCCCGCGAGCCCGGCGTCGGTGAGGACGCGCGCGGCGAGGGCGCGGGCTGCCTCGACGAACTGCGGGTCGTTGAGGGTCACCAGGGCCTGGAGCGGCGTGTTCGTCCGCTCCCGGCGGACGGCGCAGGTCTCGCGGCTGGGGGCGTCGAAGATCTCCATGGAGGCCGGCGGGGCCGACCGCTTCCAGAACGTGTACATGCTGCGGCGGCGCAGCCCCTCGCCCCGGTCCTGGACGTAGTCGTGGGTGTTGCTCTCGCGCATGGCCACCGCCTCCCAGACCCCGGGGGGCTGGTAGGGCCTCACGCTCGGCCCGCCGATGGTGGGGACGAGCAGGCCGCTGGCGGCCAGGGCCGCGTCGCGCACCATCTCCGCGTCCATGCGGAAGCGGGGGCCCCTGGAGAGCAGGGCGTTGTCCGGGTCGCGCTCCAGCCGGTCGGGGGTGACGCGGGCGCTCTGGCGGTAGGTGGCCGAGGTCACCAGGGTCCGGAAGAGCCCCTTCACGCTCCAGCCCTCCGCCTCGAAGTGCACGGCCAGCCAGTCGAGGAGCTCCGGGTGGGTGGGGGGCTCGCCGGCGAGGCCGAAGTCCCCGCTGGTGGGCACCAGGCCCTGGCCGAAGAGCTCCTGCCAGTAGCGGTTCACCGCGACCCGCGCGGTCAGCGGGTGCCCCGGCTGGAAGAGCCAGCGCGCGAGCGCGAGCCGGTCCCGCCCGACGCCCTCGGGCAGGGGAGGGAGGAACGCGGGCGTCCCGGCGCCGACCTGC
>JASFWR010000252.1:0-5633 GCA_050049155.1 Planctomycetota bacterium
GGCCTACGCGGGCCTCGCCACCGGCTCCCTCCCGCGCATGCGGCTCGTCCGCAAGGTCGGCGAGCGCGAGGTCCCCGCGGAGCGCCGGGACCTCGGCATCGCGCCGGAGCACCTCGCCACGATCCACGACGCGCTCGCGGCCGTGGTGGAACCGGGCGGGACCGCGGCCGACGCCGGCCTCTCGGCGGCGGAGGACCTGGGCTTCCGGCTCGCCGCCAAGACCGGCAGCGCCGACTACCGCCGCGGCCGCGTCCCCCCGCCGGAGCAGCCCCACGCGCGGCTCGGCGACTACGTGGAGGGGATGCGCAAGCACACGTGGCTGGCGGGGTGGTTCCCCGCGGAGCGGCCCAGGTTCGTGGTCACGGTGTACGTCCACGACACGAGCGCCACGGCCAGCCACTCGGCCGCCTACGTGGCCCGGCGCTTCCTCCGCTCGGAGGCGGTGCAGGACCTGATGGAGGAGACGTTCCCGGCCGGGAGCGCCCGCCCCATGGAGGCCAGCGCGCCCCTGGGAGGCGGGCGATGATCGAGGCCATCCGCAGCACCCTCGGCCGCATCGTCTCCACCGGCCACGTCCGCTGGGCAGAGTTCGCGTGGCCCGTGCTGCTCCTCGCGGCCGGGCTGCTGGGGGCGGGCATGACCTTCGTCTCCGTCATGGCCGACTCCGCGAGCAACCCCGAGCTCGGCGGGGTGGACTTCGAGGGACACCGCCAGAAGATCCTCGTGGCGCTCCCCGTCTTCTTCGCCGGCCTCTTCCTGCGCCCGAGCTGGCTCAAGCGGAACGCGGCCCTCATCTACTCCGCGTGCGTCGTCCTGCTGGCGCTCGTGCCGATCATCGGCGACGAGCGGAACAACGCCCGGCGCTGGATCCAGCTGCCGAAGTTCGACCTCCAGCCCAGCGAGCTCGCCAAGGTCGGGGTGATCCTCATGCTGGCCCGGGTGCTCCACGACAACCCGCTCCGGAGCGCGCGGGACTGGCTCAAGCCGCTCCTGGTCACCGGCTTCCCCATGCTGCTGGTGGCGGCCCAGCCGGACCTCGGGACGGCCCTCACCATGGTCCCGGTGCTCGCCGGCCTCCTCTACCTCGCTGGGGGGAGCGGCCGGGCTCTGGGGGCCCTGGCCCTCGCCGCGGGCGCGGCCGGGGTTGGGGTCTGGCAGAGCGGCCTGGTGCAGTCGTACCAGCTGGAGCGCGTCGAGACCTGGGTGGAGTCCTTCGACGACCAGGAGCTGATCGCCTCGCGCAACGGCCTCGGCTTCCACACCTACCACGCGCGGACCTTCACGGGGAACGGGGGCATGTACGGCCGCGGCCTCGGGGAGGGCGTCGCCAACGAGACCGGCCTGCTGCCCGAGCGGGACTCCGACTCGATCATCGCCGTCATCGGTGAGGAGTGGGGGTTCGCCGGCACGGCCACGGTGATCGCCCTCTACGGCCTGATGGTGGCCCTCCTCATGATCCACGCCGCCGGGCTGCGCGACCGCTTCTCACGGCTCGTGGTGGGAGGCGTGGCCATCTACTTCGCGGCCCACCTGTTCATCAACGTCTCGGTCAACCTGGGGCTGCTCCCCATGACCGGGCTGACTCTCCCGCTGTTCTCCACCGGGGGCTCGTCGCTCCTCGCGACCTTCCTCGCCCTCGGGCTGGCGCTGGGGCTCTCGTCCCACCACGAGCGCAGCCTGGGGAGCGACGCCTTCCGCCGGTACTGACCGCGGGGGCGCGGGTCAGGAGAGCAGGAACTGCAGGTCCTCGGCGTCGAGGTCCGAGAGGGACGAGGCCGCGCCGCCCAGGATCGCCGAGGACAGGTCGCGCTTCTTCTCCTGCAGCTCGAGGACCCGGTCCTCGATCGTGTCGCGGGCGATCATCCGGTAGACGTGGACAGGGTGCTCGCGCCCGATGCGGTGCGCGCGGTCGATGGCCTGGGCCTCCACCGCCGGGTTCCACCACGGGTCCAGGAGGAACACGTAGTCCGCCGCCGTCAGGTTGAGGCCGGTGCCGCCCGCCTTGAGGCTGACGAGGAACAGGGGGACGGTGGGGTCGTTCTGGAAGGCGTTGACTTCCACCTCGCGCTTGCGGGTGCTGCCGTCCAGGTAGGAGTACCGCAGCCCCTTCTCGTCGAGGGCCCTGCGGACGATCCCGAGGAAGCCGGTGAACTGGGAGAAGATGAGCGCCTTGTGCCCCTGGTCCACGAGCTCTTCCACGAGCGGGACGAGCACGTCGAGCTTGGCGGACGTCTCCCCCTGGCGGAGCTCGTCGATGAGCCCCGGGTGGCAGGCGGTCTGGCGCAGGCGGAGCAGGGCCTGGAGGACCTCCACGCCGCCCCGCGAGCCGGCGGCGGCGAAGCTGGCGCGGTAGTGCTGCCGGATCTCCTCGTAGTCCTGCCGCTGCTTGCCGTCGAGGGTGCACTCCAGCACCTGCTCGGTCTTCGGCGGCAGGTCGTCGAGGACCTCGTCCTTGGTGCGGCGCAGGAGGAAGGGCCGGACGGCCCGCACCAGCACGTCCCGCGACTCGTCGTCGAGCCGCGCGCTGCGGCCCTTCGCGCGCAGGCGCTGGCCGAGCCGGGTGCCCTCCAGGGTGCCTGGGTTCAGGAACTCCAGCAGCGAGCCCAGCTCGCCCAGGTGGTTCTCCACCGGGGTACCCGAGAGGGCGAGGCGCTGGCGGGCCTTGAGGCTGCGCGCGGCGGCTGCGGTCTGACTGGAGGCGTTCTTGATCGCCTGGGCCTCGTCGAGGATGACGAGGTCGAAGTCGATCTGGGAGAGCTCCGCCTGGTCCCGGCGCAGGGTGCCGTAGGTGGTCAGGACGATGTCGGGAGAGTCCGCGTTGTCGAGGGCCTCCAGGCGGTTCGCGCCCGTGTAGTCCACGACGCCGAGGCCCGGGGCGAAGCGCGCCGCCTCGGCGCGCCAGTTGAACATCACAGAGCGCGGCGCGACCACCAGTGAAGGGCGGCGGTACTCCTGGGAGCGGGCGCGGTGGAGCAGGTACGCGAGGATCTGCACCGTCTTGCCCAGACCCATGTCGTCGGCGAGGCAGCCGCCGAGGCCGAGGTCGCTGAGCTGCTTGAGCCAGCCCAGGCCCTCGCGCTGGTACGGCCGCAGCTCGCCCACGAAGGCCTCCGGCTCGTCCATGGGCACGGGGGAGGACGCCTCGCTCAGGAGGGAGCGGAGGTCGGCGAAGGGCTGGTCCATCTCCACGGCGTCCAGGGTCGCCTGGCGCTCGAGGAGCGCGGAGAGCACCCAGCCCTGCTCGCGGCTGAAGCGGACCTTGCCGTCCTCGGTCTGGCCCACCTCGAGGAGCTTCCAGCGGGCCGCCCAGTTGCGGGGCAGCAGGCCGCGGGAGCCGTCCGGCAGGGTCACGAACTTGGCCCCGCGCTCGGCGGCGGCGAGGAGGGCGGGGAAGGGCACCTCCTGCCCCTCGAAGGAGACGTGCCCGTCCAGGTCGAACCAGTCGATCCCCGACTGGACCGAGGCCGCGGAGCCCGTGCTCGAGCGGACGCTCTGGCCGTCGGCCTCCACGTCCCAGCCCTCGGACAGCAGGCGCGCGATCAGGAACTCGACGTCCTTCGCCGGCACCCGCGCCGTGGCGATCTCCTCCTCCGGGTCGAGCTTGCGGCTGCCGCCCGCGTCGAGGAAGGACCGCAGGGCGGCGCGCTCTCCCTCGAGGTCCCGGGAGAACACCTGGCCGCTCTCGTCCTCGAGGGACCAGCCGTAGGTGTCGGCGGCGACCTTGCGGGACCCGTACACGAAGGAGATGTCGGCCTCGAGGGTCTTCGAGCTCGCCTCCTCCTCGTCGGGGAGCCGGACGACCAGCAGAGGGGTGACCTTCGGACCGGTCTGGATGGAGCCGGGCGCCATGACCTGGTTCCCGAGCTGGGCGAGGGACCTGCGCAGCCGGGACTCGCCGCCGGCGGGGGTCTTGAGCTCGCCGCGCTGGCGGAGGACGGCGGTGACCGGGGCGGCCGCCCGGGGCTCCAGCCGGGAGAGGGCGCCGTCGATGATCACGTGGCCGTCGGACGAGACCAGGGTCACCTCGGAGAGGTCGCGGTGCTCGTCGCCGCGGTCCAGGTGCCCGGTGAGGATGAGGGGCTCGTCGTCGCCCCCGTCCCGCCCGAGGGACAGGCGCACCTTCCACGGGTGGTCGAGCTCGTCCCGCAGCGGGGCCGGCAGCCCGGCGCCGTCGGCCTCGGCGCCCTCCTCCCCTCGGGGCCCCGCGACGAAGAGCCGGCCCGTCCCGACGAGCACGCGCATGGCCGCCTCGGTGCCGGGCCCGCCGAGGTGCCAGCTCTCCGGCGGCGCCTCGTACCCGGTGACCGCGCGCCCCTTCCCGCCGGGGCCGTCCAGGAGCGCGACGATCTCGATGTCCTCGCTGCGCGTCATGCGCACGTCGTCCCAGTCCTTGCGGCCGATCTCGAGGGCCGCGCCCCAGGTGCCGTCGGCCCGGCGGCGCCGCCGTCGGATGGAGACGGAGAACCCGGCGGTGGCGCCGGGGGAGGAGATCTCGAGGGCGTACTCGATCCGCAGGAAGGCCTCCCGCTCCAGGGCCTCCCAGGGGCTCGCGCCCTCCTCGACCCCCGCGGCCTCGACGACCGCGTCCAGGAAGTCCCGCCGCTCGCGGTCGTCCTTGCGCACCTCGGTGCGCTCGGCGCGCCAGCCCCCGAGCCCCATCTGGCGGGCGGCCACGACGAGCGCGGCCCAGACGTGGCGGCAGCCCCCCTCGATGGCGAAGCGGTCGCAGGAGCACTCGGCGTCCACGAGCCCGCCGCGGCCGACCCGGACGGCGTGGGGCTCGTCCCGGTCGGTCACCGAGACGGAGAAGCCCCGGGTCTCCAGCTGGATCTCGCCCACCAGGCCGCGCCGGGCGAGGCCCTCGCCGCGCCCTCGCTCGACCCCCTTCAGGCCGCGGAGCATGGCCTGCCGGGTGTCCTGGACGATGGCCCGGAGCTCGTCCCCGAGGTCGAGGCTCTCCGCCACCTCGGCGAGCGAACCCTCCGGGAGCGCGGCGTCCTCGGCCTCGGGCGGGGGGCCTTCGGCCGGGGCACCCTCGGGGCGCTCGGGTTCCAGGGTGGCGTCGCCGGGGTCGGAGCTCATCGGGCAGGAGGCCTCGCGGAGGCCGGCCCGACATTGTGGGGATCGGATCACCGCCGGACCATCATCTTCCCGTTGGATCCGCGGGGTGCCCGGTCGACCCGGAGGCGGCCCGGCGCTCGAGGTCGGGCGCCGAGCAGGAGCCCGCGCCAACTCGAGCCGTCAGCCCGCTGCGGTCGGCCGGGACCCGTGCCAGAGGCGGTGCACGACCCACCCCGCGGCGAGGACGCCGACGCCGAGCATGGTCACCTCCGCGCGGGTCACCACGAGGTTGCCCACCACGATGGCCGCGGCGAGGGTGGCGTAAGTCGCCGGGAACAGGGGGAACCAGGCGCTGCGGAAGGGGCGCCCCGGGCCGAGGCGCGGGGCAAGGGTGATCAGCGCCACGCCGGCCAGCCCGTGGAAGATCCACTCCGCGAACACCACCGCCTTGGTCAGCGTGTCCACGTGCGACTCGTCGTACGCGCTCCACGCCAGGTACATCAGCACCAGCGCGCACTGGGTCACGAGGGCGACCACCGGGGCCCCGGTGCGCGGGTGCATCCGCGCGAAGG
>JASFWR010000253.1:0-5630 GCA_050049155.1 Planctomycetota bacterium
GCCGCCGCCCTTCGACCGCCGCCGGCACATGGTGCGCGCCATCGAGGACCGCCTCGCAGGAGCGGCGCGCTTCCACCAGGTGCTCTCCTACTCCTTCACCCCGGACGACCTGCTGGAGCGCACCGGGTGCGCCGCGGGTCCGTTCGTGACCGCGGACAACCCGGTCGCCCCGGACATGGCGCGGGTCCGGCGTGAGGTGCTCCCCTCCCTGCTCGGCCTCGTCGAGGGCGCGCGGCGTGAGCGCGGGACCGCGCGACTCTTCGAGGTCGGCAAGGGCTACCTGCCGGAGCAGGCCGGGGACGACGGGATGCCCCGCGAGGTCCACCAGCTCGCCATGGTCCTGGCGCTGCCCCCCGCGGGCGCGGACGCGCGCTTCGACGGGGGCGCCTTCTTCCAGCTGCGGGCCGCCGTGGACGACGTGATCGCCGCCGCCGGGGTGACCGCGCCCTGCTGGTCGGGCGCCGAGGCGCCGCATCCCGCGGCCCACCCCGTGAAGCAGGTCGCTGGCGCGTGGTCCGAGGACCTCGCGGGCTGCGGCTTCGTGGCGGCGCTGGAGCCCGGCGTCGCCCTCGCGCTGGGCCTCGAGGGGGAGCTCGCCAGCGACGTGGCCGTCGCCGTGCTCGACCTCGACGCCCTGCTCGCGGCGCCGCCCGCCCCGCCGGTGTACCGGCCGCTCCCGCGCTTCCCCATGGTGAAGGTGGACGTGGCCTGCGTGGCCCCCGCGGAGCTGCCCGCCGCCGAGCTCGCCGCCATGATCGACAAGGCGGGCAAGGGCGCGGTCCGGGACCTCGAGCTCTTCGACGTGTTCCGGGGCGAGGCCCTCGGCGAGGGCAAGAAGTCCCTCGCGTACCACGTGGTCCTCCAGTCGGACACCAAGACGCTCACCGACAAGGACGCCCAGAAGTTCCTGGGCCGCCTCGAGCGGTCCCTCGAGCAGGCGGGCGCCGCCCTGCGGAAGTGAGCGGCTCGCGCCTCGTGGACGGCCGCCTCGGCTCGATCGAGCTGGACGGGGACGGCCACGGGGAGGCGCTCGTGCCCCTCGGCGCCGGGAGCCTCTGGCTGACGGTGGAGTGGGTCGGCGCCGCGCCCGGCGCGGAGGTCGACCTGCTCGGGGAGGACCCCGCCGCGCTCGCCGGGCGCGCCCTGGGCTGGGCCACCGGGGGGGGGCACGAGACGGTGGAGCTGTACCTCGCCCACCACGCGGCCGAGTTCACCGCCGACGAGGTGGAGGCCCTGGTGTCGGGCGGCGGACCCGAGGCCAGTGTCGACGAGGCCAGTGTCACCGAGGCCAGCGTCACCGAGGCCGGGGGCACCGGCGTCAGCGCGGTCGAGGGGCTGCGCGGCGCCCTGGAGCCGGTGGCCCTCCACGTGTGCGGGGGCGCGGGCGAGCGGGAGCTCGTGGTCGACCTCGGGTTCGGCCCGGACGTGACCGAGGTGCTGCTGGCGGTGCGGGTGGACCCGGGCGGGTCCCCCGTGGGGGTGGACGCCGTCCAGGTGGACGCGGAGAGCTGAGGCCCGGGGAGCCCGGCGGGGGCCGGTTCGCTACGGTGTCGAGCGCGGACGACGCAAGAGCTCCACCGGGCACGAACCTCCATGCTGCACCCCATCGACTGGGCGATCCTCGCCACCTTCCTGCTCCTCTCCGTCGGGGTGGGCGTCGCGGTCTCCCGGCGCGCCGGCTCCAGCTCCGCGGAGTTCTTCCTGTCCGGCCGCTCCATGCCCTGGTGGCTCCTGGGCATCTCCATGGTGGCGACGACCTTCGCCGCGGACACCCCGCTCCTCGTCACGGAGATCGTCCGCAAGGGCGGCGTCGCGGGGAATTGGGTCTGGTGGGCCTTCCTCCTGTCGGGGATGGTGACGGTCTTCGTCTACGCGCGCCTGTGGGTCCGCGCCGGCGTGCGGACGGACGTGGAGTTCTACGAGCTCCGCTACTCGGGGCGCCCGGCCGCGTTCCTCCGCGGCTTCCGCTCCATCTACCTGGGGGTGATCTTCAACTCCATCGGGATGGGGATCGTGACCCTCGCGCTCACCAAGATCTGCGCGGTCATGTTCGGGATCCCCCCCTGGCAGACGGTCCTCGTGGCCGGGGCGGTGACCATGGTGATCGCCTCGCTCGGCGGCCTGCGCGGGGTGCTCATCACGGACCTCTTCCAGTTCTTCCTGGCGCTGGGTGGGGCGATCGCGGCGGCCATGGTGTGCCTCGACCTGCCGGAGGTGGGCGGCCTCGATGCCCTGCTCGCGCACCCCAACGTGGCGGACAAGCTGGCCTTCCTCCCCGACTTCTCGGACCCCGACGTCTGGGTGCCGGTCTTCTTCATCCCGCTCGCGGTCCAGTGGTGGAGCAGCTGGTACCCCGGCGCCGAGCCCGGGGGCGGCGGGTACATCGCCCAGCGCATGCTGGCCGCCCGCTCCGAGGGGCACGCGGTGGGGGCGACGCTGTTCTTCAACGTGGCGCACTACGCGCTCCGGCCCTGGCCGTGGATCGTGGTGGCGCTCACGTCCCTGGTGGTCTACCCCGACCTCGCCTCGATCCAGGCGGCGTTCCCCGACGCGACCCCGGGCGAGGACCTCGGGTACCCCGCGATGCTGACCCGGCTCCCGGCGGGGCTGCTCGGGCTCGTGCTGACCTCGCTGGTCGCGGCGTACGTCTCGACCATGTCGACGCTCCTGAACCTCGGCGCCTCCTACGTGGTCTTCGACCACTACCAGCGCTTCGTGGATCCGGAGGCCAGCGAGGAGAAGCTGGTCCGGTACGGGCGCGTGGTCACCGTGGTCCTGTTGGTCCTCTCGAGCGTCTTCGCGCTGGCGCTGGGCAGCGCGCTGACGGGCTTCACCATCCTCCTCCAGGTCGGCGCGGGGACGGGCGCGATCTACCTGCTCCGCTGGCTCTGGTGGCGGGTCAACGCCTGGACGGAGATCGTGGGCATGACCGTCTCCTTCGTGGTGGCGCTCTACTTCCAGTTCGTGCACGTGAAGGTCCTCGGGCTGGAGCCCATGGAGTCCTGGCGCCAGTTCGTGCTCGGCGTGGGCGTCACCACCATCGCCTGGGTCCTCGCCACCCTCGTGACCCGGCCCGCGGACCACGCGACCCTCTCCGCCTTCTACCGGCGCGTTCGGCCGGTCGGCCCGCTCTGGCGGGGCTTCCTCGCGCGCGCCGAGGCGGCGGGCGAGCCCATCGTTCCGGCCCCCGGGGGCGCCTTCACGCGCGGGCTGGTGGCGACCTCCCTCGGGTGCGCCATGGTCTACGCGGTCCTCTTCGGGACCGGCTTCGCGCTCTACGGCCGCCCCGGTCCCGCCGCCGCGGCGGTCGCCGTGGCCGTGCTCTCCCTGATCGGGATCCGCGGTCTCGCCAGGGAGGGGCTCTCGGACGCTGCCTGAGCGGGGCGGGGTCTCAGGCCACGACACGGGGAGGGGCGCCCCTCGCCCCGCGGTTCAGGGGGCGGCCCGGGTGGGAGGGTGGGCTACACTTCCGACGCCGTGAAGGTCGTCCTCGTCAACCCGCCCAGTCCGCCCGAGTTCCGCGTCAGCCGCGGGCTCATGGGGGGCTTCGGGATGGCCGTGAACCCCGAGCTCCTGTACCCGCCGATCGAGCTGGCGCACGTGGCGGGCGCGCTGCTGGAGGACGGGCACGACGTGGCCATCGTGGACGGCGACGCCCTCGGCGTTGGGCTCGACGGCGCCCTGGACCGCATCGCGGGAGAGGCGCCGGACCTGGTGGTGCTCGACTCCTCCAGCACCTCCCTGGACCAGGACCTCGAACTCGCCGGGCGCGTGCGCGAGGCCACGGGCGCCCTGACGGGCATGCTCGGGAGCCAGGTGACCTTCACCCCGGACGAGATCTTCAGCGGCGGCCGCATCGACTTCGTCGTGCGCGGGGAGCCGGAGCACACCGTCCAGGAGGTCGCCGCCCGCGCCGCCCGCGGCGAGGCCCTCGCCGGGACCGCTGGCCTGACCCGCCGCGCGGAGGACGGTGAGGTGGTGCACGAGGCGGAGCGCGACAAGATCGCCGACCTCGACTCGCTGCCCCTGCCGGCGCGCGGCCTGCTGGACAACGGGGCGTACCGGTTCCCGGGCGTGGAGGGGGCGATCACGACGGTGAAGTCCTCCCGCGGCTGCCCGCTGAACTGCTCGTTCTGCGGCTACACGCTGGCGCAGGGCCTCCGCTTCCGCTTCCGCAGCCCCGCCCATGTGCTGCGCGAGCTGCACGACCTGTACTTCAACCACGGCATCCGCCACGTGGTCTTCCGGGACCCCATCTTCACGACCCGCAAGGACCGCGTGGCCGAGATCTGCGACGGGATCGTCGAGGCCGGCATGACGGACCTGGAGTGGCAGTGCGAGACCGCCGTGAAGACCCTCGACCGGCCGCTGCTGGAGAAGATGGCGCGCGCGGGGTGTCGGCACATCTCGCTCGGCGTCGAGTCCGGCAACGACGAGATCCAGAAGAAGCACTGCGGGAACAAGCTCAGCGACCTCGACAAGGCGCACGAGGTGTTCCGGGCCTGCCGCGAGGTCGGCATCGAGACCCGCGCCTTCTGCATGATCGGGTTCCCCGAGGAGACGCCGGCCATGGCCGACGAGACGCTGGCGCTCGTGGACTCCCTGGACCCCGATCAGGTCCAGTTCTGCGCGGTCACCGCGTACCCCGGGACGCCGCTCCACGAGATGCTGCGCGGCACGCGCGAGTTCGACTACGCCGCCATGACCGGCTTCCAGGCGCTCGAGGGCAACGAGCACATGAGCGCGGCGGAGATCGAGGCCAAGATCCGCGAGGGCTACCGACGCTTCTACCGCAGGCCCAAGCGGATCCTCCGGGAGCTCCGGGACCCGAGGCGCCTCGCGGGGCGGCTGGCCCGCTACGTCACCCTCTTCCGGCGGCGGGAGGCGGTCTGAGCACGAGAGAGGGCCCCGGCGAGCGATGCTCACCGGGGCCCTCAGCTTCTCGGACCTGCCTCCGATCCCGCGGCTCGGGCGGGGCGGCGATCGCGGTCGCTCACCCGGAGGTGAGCGGTGGTCGGGTGTCCTGCTCGTCGGAGACCGGAGCCTCCTTCACCCGACCGGGGCGATCCACCGCCGGGGGGGGATCCCGGGCCGGCCACGAGGGTCGATCCGGGCGTCCGCCCGAGCGTTGGAACCAAGCTGGTATGGAGCACGCGCGGTCCCTGCTCCGCGCGGTCTGTCGAGTCATCCGCCTGGGCCACGCGGGCGGGGCGAGATTCCCCCGAAATCTCGGAGCCACGGCCTGGCGCCCCGGCTGGAGGGGTGCGCAGGGGCCACGGCCTCCCAGGGCCGACGCCCGGGGCCCGTCCGTGCCGGTCCAGCTCGGAGCGGCGGATGCGGCCGGGAGGTTGCCGGTGTAGCGGGCGGGAGGGCACAGGGGCCCGGCGGCGCAGCGACCTCGGCGCCCCCTGGGACGTGCCGCGCGGACGATCGGCCCACCCGAAGGGGCTCGTCCGATGGAGCTCATTCGCAGAGGCCCATGACCGCGGGCTCATGCCCGCGGGCCCATGGGCAGGTCCTGCGCTCAGGCCTCGCCGGCCGTTCAGCTCGAGGCGCTCAGGCGGGGGCGTGGCCCGTCCGCGACAGGTCGACCCACGTCAGGCTGTCGTCCGACGGGTCGTAGACCTGCA
>JASFWR010000254.1:0-5627 GCA_050049155.1 Planctomycetota bacterium
TCAGTCCTCCGCGGGGATGGTCAGCACCATGCCCGGGCGCACCTTGCTGGCGTCGGAGATGACGCCGCGGTTGAGCTCGAAGATCTCCTTCCAGCGGGTGCCGGTCCCGAGGGTGCGCTCCGACACCAGCCAGAGGCTCTCGCCGTCGAGCACCTCGACCTTCCGCACCGTCGGCTCCGGGCCGAGGTCGTCCACGGCGGGCACGAACACCAGGTCGCCGGGCGCCTCCATCCCCTCGTTGTAGTGGCGGAGCAGGCGCGCGCGAGCCTCGTCACCGTAGAGGTCGACGGCGAGGGAGGACCAGGTGGCCCCCTCGGACGGTTGGAGCACCATCATCGTCGGGTCGACGGTGGGCTCGAGCCCGCGTGCGGAGACGAGGTCCCAGCCGGGCTGGAGTTGGACCGCGGCCGGCGCGGCCGGCTCGGGGGTCTGGATCGCCGCGCTGAGCATCCCCTGCCCGGCGGTCGCCGAGCCGGCGCCCGGCGCCGCGTCGGCCACCGTGGTGGTGGTGCCGAGGCTGCCGTCGACCTCGACCGGCGGCTCCAGGTCGATGGTCGGGCGGCGGTCGTCGGGGGAGACCCGCTGGAAGATCGTCGCCGCCTCCTCCATGGGAGCGGGGGCCGGCGCCTCGTCGCGGGTGGCCGCGCGGGCCTCGGGCCCCTGCAGGGACCAGACGAAGAGGACGACGACGGCGAAGAGGACGCTGAGGACCACGATCTTCTCGGTCTTTCCCATGGCTGTACTTCCCTCGTGGGCGAACCGCGGGCGGTCGGGGGTGCGTCCCCGTCGGCGGGCGGTCCGCGCCGACCGACGGCGCGGGGCCGTCGGGGTGGTGCGGTGGTTCGTTGTGCGGTTTGACCCACGCGGCGGGTGCCGCGCGGGGGTGCGTGCGAAGCGCCCGGGATCGGCGGGGCGGAGCCCGCCGGTGAACGCGGCGTCGATGTGCGGGCGACGGTCGCGTCCTCTCGGGACCATCGCAGAATCGAGATCGGGCCCCCTCGATTCAAGGATCGGCCCGAACCTTTCGGGGAAGAGATGGATCCCCGAGGCGCTATCGTGCGGTGGTCATGAGCGCGCCCCACCACGGGACCCCGGCGAGCCTCCGCCCCGACGCCAGCCGCGACGCCCCGGCGGCGTGGGCGGACCCGGCGTTCCTCGGGCTGGCGCTCCTCGCGGTCGCCCTCGCCGCCTGGTCCTGGATCCGGGTGGACGGCGCGCTCTTCGCGGACGTGGTCGAGTACCTGGAGCGCGCCCGGGCCCTGGTCCGCGGCGAGGAGCTCCTGGACGCCCAGAAGGTCCGGGCGGCGGGGATCACGGCGCTGCACACCCCCGCCCTGTGGCTCGCGGGCGTGCTGGGCGTGGCCGAGGGCCCCTGGGTGCTGGCCTACGCGGCCGCCCTGCACCTGCTCGTCTCGGTGGGCCTGCTGGCGGCGACCCGGCGGCTGGCCCTCGCCCTGGCCGAGGGCGCCGGGCTGGAGGGCGGGGCCCGCCGCGCCGCGGGCCTGCTGGCCGCCGCCGCGGCGCTCGCGTCCCCCACCCTGGTCCAGTATCTCGCCATCCCCATGACCGACGTGGCGGCCGGCGCGGCCCTCGCCCTGGGCATGGAGCGCGCCCTCTTCGGCCCGTCCGGGGCCGGCCGCGGGGCCGCGGCGGGCGCCTGGCTCGGGGTGGCGGTGGCCTGCGCCTTCAAGTCGATCCCGCCCGCGGGGCTCGTGCTCGCCGCCATGGTCCTGACCCGCACCATGGCGGACGGACCGCGCGCCGCCGCCCGCACGGCCGCCGGGGCCGCCGCGACCCTCGGCGCGCTGCTCCTCGTCCAGGGCGTGCTGGACCGGCTGACCTACGGCGAGTTCGGCGTGGGCCTGTGGACCTACCTGCTCATCAACTTCGGCCCCCAGTCCGGCCAGCTCCTCTACGAGATCGGCCTCGTGGACCTGGGCCAGTGGCTCTACCAGCAGGGCGCCGACCTCATCGGCGACGTCGCCCTCGACGACGTGTCCCGCTCCACGGACGACTTCCGTGCCCTCGCGGGCCGGACCTGGTACCTGGACCACTTCCAGTGGTTCTCGCCGCGCTGGCTCGTCCCCGCGGCGCTCCTGGGCGTCGCGAGCGCCGCACGCGGCGGCCTGCGCACCGGGCTCTCGAGCGGGGTACGGGCGCTGATGCCGATCGGGATCGCGGTGCTCTTCGGGGCCCTGACCAGCTTCAAGGGCTCGAAGGAGATGCGGATCTGGCTGCCGGTCCTGCCCGCCTACGCGGCGTACCTGGGGGTGGGCCTCGTCGCCCTCGCCGGCCGACCGGACGCCCTCCTCGCCCGGGGCCGGGCCGCCCTCGCCGCCACGCTCGTCCTGGGCGCCCTGCTCCAGGGCGCCGTCCACGCGTCGCTCACCCCCCGCGCCCCCTTCGGCGCCTTCGAGCGGGCCGCGCGCTGGCTGGGGACGCTCCCCCAGCCCGAGGGCGGGGCGCCGCGGGGGGTCGTCTCGAGCTACCACTGGGCGGTCCTCTTCCGCACGCCGCCGGAGTGGACCCTGGAGAAGCTCCCCTTCCAGCTGGACGCGAGCACCGCCCGCCAGGACCCCGAGGCCATGGCCAGCAGCCTGGCGCGGGTGGCGGCCCAGGACGCGCTCCTGGTGCACAGCTCGCTCCTCCACTCCCCGTGGGCGGACCCCCTCGTGGACCTGCTCTCGGAGCGGTTCCACGTGGCCGCGGCCTTCTGGGACCGGGCGGCCGACACCGGGACCGGCGCGGTCCTCGTCCTCACGAGGGACGTCCCCGAGGGCGAGCGGCGGCGGGTGCTCCGCGCCTCGGGCACCGCCGGCCCACGCCCCGCGCGCTCCGTCCGCCTGGAGCGCGCCCTCGGCCCGGAGCGTGAGCTCATGAGCCTCGACGCCCTGCGCGTCTCGAGGCTGCCCGGGGACGGGCTGTACTGGGTGGAGGTGGACCTGGCCCAGCGCGGCGAGGTCGTCCGGGGCGGCTACGCCCTCGGCCTGAGGGTGTCCGACGCCTCCGGGGCCCGGGGCTACACGACCTACCGCCGGCCGGACTGGGGACGGGACAGCGTCCTGGAGTGGGCCCAGGGCACCACCTGGACGGAGGGCTTCCTGATCGCCCCGGACCAGGGCCCCCTGGCGCTCCAGGAGCCCTTCGAGCCCGTCCGACGCGGGGCCCGCGCCCACCTCTGGTTCGACATGGCCACCCTCGATGCGGACGAGCAGGGCCAGCGCCGGATCACCGGCCGGCTGGAGCCCATCGATCCGGACGGGGAGCACGCCGAGCGCGACGACCGCCGCGCCGGCTCGCCGATCTCGGACGACGGCTGGCGGTTCTCACCCCGGTACGGCGAGCTGCTGATCGGGACGTTCGCGACGGGCGACAAGGCAATCGACCTTCGCCTTGAGAGCGGCCTCGCCGGTGAGTAGGGTTGCGAGGTCCACGGGGTGAGGGGTCTCCCCCCACCCGGCGCGCCGAGGGATCCGATGATCCCGAGGAGTGCCCCGCGCGGACGTCCATGGGGGTCCACGATCGGCCGCCGGGGCGACGCGCGCTCACACCGGGGACGAGACGCCCGACCCGACTGGCCCCATCCCCCCACATGCCCGCGCTCGTCCGACAAGCCGCGCTGTTCGCGCTCCTCTGCGCCCTATCGTTCCTCTCCGCCTGCGCCGGCACCGGCAGCGCCGCGGGGAACTCCACCTCGACGGCGGGGAAGATCGTCTTCCGCGACTACCAGGCAGGCCGCGAGATGACCCTCATCAGCAGCTCGATGCTCGCCGACCTCGGCTACGAGGGCGACACCTACGAGGCCCGGCGGCTCGCCTACTACTCGGAGTGGTCCGAGGACTCCAGCACCACGCGCCGCCGCGCGTCCAAGGCCTGCCACGACGACGCCATCGCCGGCCTCCTCCAGGCCCTCGACGAGAGCGGGCTCGGCGCCATGACGACCCCGGGGCCCGCCGCCCCGGCCGGCCAGGCCCTGGGCAAGGAGCAGTCCTTCGAGATCACCGTGAACGGCCGCACCCGGCACGTCACGAGGACGTCCAGCCAGCAGCGCGACCTGCTGGCGTTCACGAACTTCATGACCCTCTACGTCGAGGTCTACAACGCGTACCAGGGCTACAACAGCGTCCAGGGGCGCGTCGAGTTCGAGCAACCCACTTACGGCAGGAACCTCGGGGGGAATCGCTGATGCCGAAGCACATCTTCATCACAGGGGGCGTGGTCTCCAGTCTTGGCAAGGGCCTGACCTCCGCGGCGATCGGGATGATCCTCGAGCGGCGCGGACTCAAGGTCTCGATGCAGAAGCTGGACCCGTACATCAACGTGGACCCGGGCACCATGAGCCCGTTCCAGCACGGCGAGGTGTACGTGACCGACGACGGCGCCGAGACCGACCTCGACCTCGGTCACTACGAGCGCTTCACCCACGCGCGCCTGACCAAGGCGTCGAACTTCACCACCGGCAAGATCTACAGCTCGGTGATCCAGAAGGAGCGCCGCGGGGACTACCTGGGCAAGACCGTCCAGGTGATCCCGCACATCACCGACGCCCTGAAGGAGGCGGTGGTCGAGGGGGTGACCGACCCGGACGTGGACGTGGCGATCACCGAGATCGGCGGCACGGTCGGCGACATCGAGTCCCTCCCCTTCCTCGAGGCGATCCGCCAGTTCGCCCTGGAGCGCCCGCGGGAGGACGTCATGTTCCTGCACCTGACGCTCCTGCCCTACCTGCGGGCCTCGGGCGAGCTCAAGACCAAGCCCACCCAGCAGTCGGTGGGCAAGCTCCGGGAGATCGGGATCCAGCCCGACGTCCTCGTGTGCCGCACCGAGGTGCCGATGCAGGAGGGGATGGCCCAGAAGATCAGCCTCTTCTGCAACGTGCGCGAGGAGTGCGTGATCGAGGAGCGTGACGTGGACTTCTCGATCTACGAGGTCCCGATCGACCTCACGAAGTCCAAGCTCGACCGGATCATCTGCGACCGCCTCCAGCTCCCCTTCGAGCAGGAGACCCCCTTCGAGGACTGGACGGCGATGATCGACCGCATCCGGGCCATCGAGGAGACCGTGGAGATCGCGGTGGTCGGCAAGTACGTGGAGCTCCACGACGCCTACAAGTCCATCTACGAGTCCCTCTCCCACGCCGGCGTCGCCCACGACGTGGACGTGCGCCTGCGGAAGGTCTCCGCGGAGACCCTCGAGAGCGACGAGGAGACGGAGGCGAAGCTGGAGGGCGTGCACGGGGTGCTGATCCCCGGCGGCTTCGGCGAGCGCGGCCTCGAGGGCAAGATGCGGGCCATCCGCTTCGCCCGGGAGAACGACGTCCCGTTCTTCGGGATCTGCCTCGGCATGCAGTGCGCGGTCATCGAGTACGCGCGCAACGTCCTGGAACTCGAGGGCGCGAACACCATCGAGCTGGCGGAGTCGACGCCCCACCCGGTGATCAGCCTCATGGACGATCAGGAGGGGGTCCCCCTCGGCGGCACCATGCGCCTCGGCGCCTACAGCTGCGACCTCGAGGAGGGGACGCTCGCCCACCGGCTCTACGGCACGGGCTCGATCTCCGAGCGCCACCGCCACCGCTTCGAGTTCAACAACGCCTATCGGGAGCTCTTCGCCGCGTCGGAGATGAC
>JASFWR010000170.1:0-7852 GCA_050049155.1 Planctomycetota bacterium
AACGTGGACGAGCTCGACCGCTACGGCGAGCGCGTCCTCGGCGGGCTGCTCGCCACCATGGACGAGGCGCAGCTCGACGGCTTCCTGGAGGACCAGCTGGCGGCCGTGGAGCGCGAGATCCCCCAGGCCTTCGCCGCCGCCGACGCGGACCGGGGCGAGGACGGCGGCGCGCCCGTGGCGCGCCGGCTCGACCAGCACCCGCGCCTCGGCAGCCGCGCCGAGCTGGTCCGCCGCGTGGCCTTCGCCACCGGGCGCCTCGAGGCCGCGGAGCGCCTCGATCGGGTCCTGCTGGAGGCCTTCCCCGAGGACGAGGCCCTCGTGAACGCGGCGCTTCGAGAGCGCGCGCGGTGGGGGCTGATCTCCATGGCGGCCCCCGCTCCGAGCCGCCCCGAGGCCGCGGGTCGGATCCCCTTCGACCAGGCGGTGGCGTCCGCGCTCCCCGCCGTGGCGGCCGGGGATCGGGAGCGGCTTCGCAGCACGCTCTCGCGCGCCGACCTCGGCCGGGTCGCGGACGAGGAGCTCTCCGGCATGGGGGTGCTCTTCTCCGCGGCGCGCGCCGCCCGGGACGAGGAGCTCGCCCTGCGGGTGGGGCGGGACTGGCTGCGCCTGATGCTCGCGGATTCGCCCAACCCCTACGAGATCGAGCGCCTCCTCGACGTGATCCTGCCCGGCCTCGGGGAGGAGACCGGGCTCGCCCTCGCGCGCTACCTCGTCGGGCTCATCGTCGAGGACCCCGAGGCCAACGCGCGCCTCGTGAACCTGCTGCCGAAGCTGGCCTCGGAGTTCGGGGAGGCCGCGGTCTCCGCGGAGCAGGTTCAGGTCCTTGTGGACGGCTTCGGCGAGGCCTACGCCTTCGGCCTGCTGCCCGTCCTCCTCCTGCTGCCGGAGGAGGACCGCGCGTCCTCGCTCCGAACGATCTGGTCCAAGCTCGAGGCCCAGGGGCGCTCGCGCTTCCTCCTCGGGATGATCAACGAGTCGCCCTCGGAGCTCCCGGACGCCATCGCCACCTTCATCCGGGAGTCCCTGCCCGCCGCCCTCGACGACGGAACGGACCTGCTGGAGTACTACGTCAACCTGCTCCTCGAAGTGCCCCACAGCCACCAGCTGGTCCTCGACGTCTGCGAGCTGCTGCTGGAGCGAGGGGTCGAGGCGGAGACCATGGGCGCGGCGATCGTCATCCACCGCGCCGCGCTCGAGGGCGCCGACGCCCTGCTGGCCGAGGGGGCGGCGGCCTTCACCGCCCTCGCGAGTCAGGAGGATCGGGACTACCGCACCGAGAAGGCCATGGAGCAGCTCGCCGGAGCCTTCGGTGAGGATCTCCGTTCAGCCTTCCTCGCCGCCGTCGCCGAGGAAGCCGGCGCGTCCGACACGGCGCGGCCCCTGGACTTCGCCTTGGCCGAGCTGCTCGCCGAGTGGGACCTGCACGCGGAGGCGCTCGCGCTCCTGGAGCCCCTCGACGCCGAGGGGGAGGCCGAGCGCACCCGGCTGGAGTTGATGCTGCGTGCCCAGCGCGCGCTCGGGCGAGACCTCGCCGCGGCGCGGACCGTCTCCCGGCGCGCGAAGGTCGCCGAGGACGACGACGACCGGAAGCGCTACCTGCGGCAGGCCGTGCGGGCCTGGGAGCAGCTCGGCGCCTTCGAGGTGGCCCTCGAGGCCCAGCGCGCCCTCGACGAGCTCGGCGCGGGCCGGAAGGCCGCCGGCCCGGCGCTCCCGCCCGGGGTCGTCCTCGGGCCCGGGACGGTCTCGCTGTCCGTGGGCGGGGTCACCTACTTCCCTTCAGGGGAGGGGCCCGAGGAGGAGAAGGGGCTACCGAAGAGCTTCAAGGAGGTGCGCGAGGCCCTCGGCGAGGGCCGAACCGAGGACGCCGTGAGGATCTTCCGGCGCCTGTGGCGCGACTTCCCGGTGGGGGAGCCGGACAGCCGCTTCCCCGGCTCCTTCTCCTACCGGGCGATGCCGCTGGCGAACCTGCGCTGGCCGTCGCCGCCGCGCGAGGGCGACGACGACGAGCACGCCGAGGAGCGCAGGAAGGGGGGGCTCGCGGCCTTCCTCGCCCCGCCGCTGCCCGAGCGCCCCCCCGCGCCGGACGCCTACGAGAAGCTGGCGGCCCACCCCGAGATCGTCGCGGAGGAGCGCCGATACCTGCGCTCGGTGCGACCGCAGGAGCTCGACCGGCTGCAGGCCCTGCTGCGGGGGCTGGTGCAGGTGGAGGCCTCGGAGCGCGGCGTGGACGTGCTGCTCGACGAGCTCCTCCAGGAGGTCCGCGGCGCCGGGGGACGGCTCGCGCAGATCGAGCTCCTGACCCTGCTCGACCTCCACCCCGAGCTCGTGACCGAGGAGGCCGCGGCCGCCCTCGCCGACCTCGCGCGGACGACGCCCCCCCTGGACGCGGCCCAGGTCCTGCGGCTGGCCCGGACGCTGCTCCGGAGCGGCCAGCGCGACGAGGCGCTCCGGCTCTACGAGTGGTGCGCCCTGGCGAGCCCCATGGGCGAGATGGTCCGCTTCGGGGTGGAGAACAACTACGTGACGACCTCGGTGCCGCTCGTCGAGCTGCTGGAGGACCTGTCCGAGAACCTCGAGGAGGAGGAGCGGGTCGGGCCCGTGGAGGCGCTGCTCCAGGCCGCCACCGCGGGCACCCGACCCTGGGACGTCGAGGTGATCAGGTCCCTCAAGGTCAGGACCTGGGCGGACCTCGTCCCGCCGGCCGAGGCCCTCGAGCGGCTCGGTGACCTCACCGACGACGCCCTGGACCTCTCCGAGGGCCTGTACCGCTCCGTGGCCCTGGAGCTCGCGCCGCTGCTCGCGGCCGCGGGCGACCTGGAGCGGGCGCGGTGGGCGCTGGAGGTCGGCGTCGCCCGCCTCGAGGAGCTCGAGGTCGGGGGCGATGACAGCTTCTGGATGGACGACCCCTCGCAGCCGGCCTCGATCCCGAGCCGCGTGCTGGGGGACCTCCTCCCGGCGGAGGGGGAGGGGTTCGCGGACCCCGCCGCCTGGTACAGGACCCTGGCGTCCGCGTACTCGGAGTGGCTCGCCGCGAACCGCGTCGAACCGTCGGATGCCGTCCAGGTCCTGTCCCTGTGCACGCTCCGGATGGGCGAGCTCGGGCTCGAGGACGAGGGGCGAGCCCTCGCCGCAGAGCTCCTCCAGCTCGACGGCGTCGACGCCCGCTCGCGCCTCTGGATCGCCGACGCACTCCGGGCGCTCGGGGAGGAGACCGCAGCCAGCGGGGTGGAGGAGGAGCTCCTCGCCGCCGAGGCGCTCAAGGTCGCGCGCATCCCCCGGGTCATCGAGGGCCTCCTCGAGCGTGAGGGGGCAGCAGCGGCGCTCGAGGTGGGCGCGAGAGCCGCGGAGCTCTCGCACCCGCAGGCCCTCCTGGAGGTCCTCGTGCGCGCAGCGACGGAGGCGGGGGACGAAGGCGCCGCGGCGGAGTGGCGTCGGACCGCGGAGGTGGCGGCGCAGGCTGCTGACGAACTGAAGGCGCTCAAGGAGCAAGCCGCCAAGGAGAAGTGATGATCGAGGTCCTGACGATGTTGGTCGGTGGAGTCACCCCCGCCCTCGGTGACCAGCCGTGGGTCGAGTACCCCGGGCGTGGAGAGGACCCGGCGCACGTGGTCCTCGTCGCGGGGGACGAGGAGTACCGGAGCGAGGAGGCCCTGCCCCAGCTCGGCAAGATCCTCTCCGTGCACCACGGCCTGCGCTGCACGGTGCTCTTCCCGGTGGACCCGGAGAGCGGTGAGATCGACCCGACGTGCCTCACCAACATCCCGGGCCTCGAGGCGCTAGTGAGCGCGGACCTGTTGATCATCGCGACGCGCTTCCGGGACCTGCCGGACGCGCAGATGCGGTGCATCGACGACTACCTCCGCGCCGGGAAGCCCGTGCTCGGGATGCGCACCGCAACCCACGGGTTCAGGAACGCGCAGGACGGGCCGTGGGCCCACTACGCCAACGGCTACAAGGGCCCCCTCGAGGGCTGGAAGGGCGGCTTCGGCCGCGTCGTCCTCGGGGAGCAGTGGATCGCCCACCACGGCGCCCACGGGAGCCAGAGCTCGCGCGGCGTCCGCCCGGAGGGGGCGGCGGCGCATCCGGCGCTCCGGGGCATCCTCGACGGCGACGTCTGGGGGCCCAGCGACGTGTACCGCGTCCGGCTCCCGCTGCTGGAGGGCAGCGAGGTCGTGATGCTGGGGCAGGTCCTCGACCGCGCGGGGCCGGGCGTCGACGGGGACCCGCTCATGGGCATGAGGCCCAGTGACCCCGCGGCCGAGGGGCCGCGCAACGACCCGATGATGCCCCTGGCCTGGTTCCGCACGTACCAGGTCCCGGGCGGGGCGCCCGGGCGCGCCTTCACCACCACGCTCGGCGCGGCGACCGACCTCGTGGTCCCGGGCTCCCGGCGGCTGATCGTGAACGCGTCGCTGCACCTCCTTGGCAAGGAGGTCCCCGTCGCCGGGGCCGAGGTGGGCATCGTGGGGACCTACGCGCCCACCCGCTTCGGGTTCGGCAAGTTCACCCGGGGGCTGCGTCCGGCGGACCACGCCCTCCCCGGGGCGGCTCCTGAGGCTCCCGCCGCGGATGCTTCGAGGGACCGCTGACCGGCCCCGCCGCGCTCGGCGCCGGGATTGAGCGCCCTCGGGTCCAATGCGGGCCGGGCCTGCTCCACAATGTCGGCCGCAGCCTCCCCCCGACCGGACCCTCCGCCATGTTCCTGCGCACCACCCTCGCCCTCCTCGTCCTGCTCCAAGGGGCGCCCCTCCAGGGGGCGCCGCTCGCTCCCCAGCAGAAGTCGACCTGGCCGCCGCCCCGCGCGAGCGTCTCCGAGGCGCTGGCGGACTGCATGGTGGAGGCGCCCGAGGAGCTGTTCCTGGTGGAGCGGGTCGTCGACGGCGACACCATCTGGATCCAGCGCAACGGTGAGCGCGAGAAGCTGCGCCTGCTCTCCGTGGACACCGAGGAGAAGTACATGGGGGGCAAGGACATCTCCGCTTCGAAGCCCTCGACCCGCTTCGCGGAGCAGTCCACCGGGTGGGCGACCGGCTTCTTCCTCCCGCGCAGCCCCGCGGAGGGTCCCGCGCGCGTCGGCCTGCGCTTCCCCGGCGGCAAGGAGGCGCGGGACGTCTACGGCCGGCTCCTCTGCCACGTGGTCACCAAGGAGGGCGTCGACTTCAACCTGCTCCTCGTCCGCATGGGCCACAGCCCGTACTTCAACAAGTACGGCAACAGCCGCCTCGACCACGCGCGCTTCATCGCCGCGCAGGAGAAGGCCATGGCGGAGAAGCTGGGGATCTGGGACGCCCGGACGAACGAGGGCGGCAAGCGCCGCGACTACCCGCGGCTGATGGCCTGGTGGAGCGCGCGCGCGAAGGCCATCGACGACTTCCGCGCGAAGGCGGACGCCGCGCCCACGAGCTTCGTGGCCTGCGACGACCCGGACGGCCTGCAGGCTGCGCTCGAGGCCGGAGGAGAGGACGTCACCGTCCTCGCGTCCGTGGACCGCTTCTTCGACGAGGACGACGGCTCGTGGACGATCCTCCTGCGGTCGGGCGACCGGAAGCGAGCCGTCCGGATCGGCGTCCCCGCGCAGGGGCGGGCCGCCATGGCCCGGCTCGACCTGGAGGGCAGCAAGGGGGAGTTCCGTCAGAACTACCTCCTGGTCACCGGGAAGCTCGTGCGCGGCCCGCGCGGCTTCCGCCTCGAGGGCGTGGGGGCCTCCGACTGGCGCGCCGCTGGCCCGGAGCCCGCGGCCATGGAGCCCCCGTCGACCGGCGGGGGCCGCTGAGGTCCACCCCGACAGGGACACGGAAGGGGCACGGCCCCCAGGAACGGGCGGAAACACCCCGGACGGACGTTGGCGTCGTGTCAGGGATGTCGGAGGCCGGCGGTAGCCGGCGGATCCCCCGGCGCGATCCCATAAACTCGCGGACGCCGCAATCATCCCGACGCCGCGGCGTATCTGTTCCCATGCCGACCATGACCCGCCTCGCAGCCCTCCTGCTCGTCCTCGTCGCCCTGCCCGGCACTGGCCTCGCCCAGAAGGTGGCGCGCAAGCCGGTGGCCTGCCCGGAGCAGGGCTTCCAGTTCTGCCCGCTCGACAAGTTCGATGCCATCCCCATCGACGGCAAGGGGAGCGAGGAGGCGCTGAAGTTCGCCCTCGACCAGCGGAGCATCGTGGCGTACGCCTTCGGCAACGAGGAGAGCGACGAGGAGGTCGAGGAGGGCCGCACGACCGCGAGGAAGCGGCGCAAGAGCATCCTCGGGACCCTCAAGGGCTACAGGGGCTTCACGGACAAGGTGGGGAAGAACCCCGCCGTCGACGAGGAGGTCGAGATCGACGGCCTCACGGCGAACCACCTCCGCTTCGACGTCGAGACCGGCGACCTCCAGTACACGATCGAGGTCTACTCCTTCCCCCTGAAGCACGCGGACATCCACCTGGTGTACTTCCTCACCGGGGAGCTCGACCGGAAGTGGGCGAAGGCCATCAAGCAGTCGGCCGAGTCCTTCGAGGCGATCGAGCGGGTCGTCCCCGACGAGATCGACACGAGCTCTCGCAGCTTCGAGGACCAGCTGGCCTGGGCCGAGGCGGAGGCCGCGAAGGTGGAGGGGTGGAGCGCGATCGGCACCCCGTCGAAGCGCTTCGTGATCCTGACGAACGCGACCAAGAAGGCCTTCATCAAGGAGGTGCTCAAGCGCCTCGAGGTGTCCCGGGACATCTACGAGCAGGACTTCCCGCCGCCGGACGACTTCAAGGCGGTCTCGGTGATCCGGATCTGCAAGGACCGCGAGGAGTTCCAGCGCTTCAGCGGTGCGCGCGGCGGCGTGGCCGGCTACTTCAGCCCGATGTCCGTCGAGCTGGTGCTCTACGACAACGTCGAGACCGACCGCAACTCCACCTACGCCGTGGTCAGCCACGAGGCCTTCCACCAGTACTGCCACTTCCTGTTCGGGCAGTCGGAGGCCCACCGCTGGTTCGACGAGGGCCACGGGGACTACTACGGCGGCATGAAGGTCACCGGGAGCCGCGGCAAGATCACGCCGAAGATGCCGGCCGGCCTGGACCGCCTGACGGTCATCCGCGAGATGGTGCGGGAGGAGACGTACAAGCCCCTCTCCGAGCACCTCTACTACAACCACCGCCAGTGGCAGTCCCAGGGCCCGAGCAACGTGAGCTGCTACGCCCAGTCCTGGTCGATCATCTACATGCTCCGCCAGGGCGCGCTCCGGAAGGTGAGCCGGAAGGTCTGGAAGGACGAGTACCGGGACATCATCCCGAACTACGTCGCGACCCTGAACCAGGGCTTCCAGGACGCCTACGCCAAGATCCGCGAGGAGCGGCTCGAGAAGGCCGAGAAGCGCGGCGTGGAGCTGGACCCCAAGGACCTCAAGATCAACCGCTTCGACCTCGACCCGCGCGAGAAGCAGAAGATCTGGGACGCCGCCATGGAGGCCTCCTGGGGGCAGGTCGACCTCGACCAGTTCGAGGCCGACTGGGTGCTCTACGTGGAGAAGTACCTCAAGTAGCGCGGCGCTTGCGGGCCATGAAGAAGGCCTGCTGGGACACGAAGCGCAGGGAGTGGGCTCGCCCCACCGGCGTGGCGCCCGCGGCCTCGAGCTCGGCGGCGAGCTCGGTCCAGGGCACGGCGTGTCGCGTCTCCGGCCCGCGGCGGCGCCGGAGCGGCCCGCGGGTCCGTCGCCTCCACGCCTGATAGCTCGCCGCGTCCCAGTAGGACGCCACCACGAGGTCGCGCGAGACCCGCACGAGCTCCCGCAGGACCGCCTGGCGCGCCGACGGCTCCGGGAGGTGGTGGAGGAGCCGGCAGCACACCACGAGGTCGAAGCTGTCGTCGGGGAAGGGCAG
>JASFWR010000126.1:0-9142 GCA_050049155.1 Planctomycetota bacterium
GGCGTCGGCGCGGACCCGGTCGCCCCCCCGCCCGGGGATCGCGCCGAGCATCTCCTCCGAGACGTCCGCGCCGAACCACAGGCGGTCGGCGGTGTCCGGCGCCCCTGCCTCGAGGATCGAGTCCCGCAGGCGCCCTGCGCCGCAGGGCACGTCGAGGACCGAGCGGACCTGCGCGTCGCCGGGCAGGCTCCGGAGGAGCCGGGCCACAAGCCGCGGGTCGCGGCTCCGGGCCCGGGCGGACCCGAAGCGCTCCCGGGCGTAGCGGTCGCCGTCGCCGTCGCGGCGCCAGCGGTCGCTCACGGGCAGGTCGGACCGTTCCGGGCACATGGCCACATCCTAGACCGCAGGTGAATCGGCCCTCCCCTCCGGATCGAATCCACGGCCGTGGAATTCGGACGCCTCCCCTCGGTCGACGGCCTCGACCTCTCGCTCCCGCCGGACCCGCCCGGGAACGCGGCGAGGCTGGCGGGGGGCGGGGGCGGCGCCTGCGACCTGCGCATGGGCCTCCCGAGCTGGTCCGACCCCGGCCTGGCGGCCCGGCTGGGCGGCAGCAGCCCGGCGGGCGTGCTGCGGGCGCACGCCGGGGCCGTGCCCTCCAACGAGCTGAACTCCACCTTCTACGGCTACACCGAGGAGCGCCTCGCGCGGTGGGCCGCCGCGGTCCCCGAGGGCTTCCGGTTCTGCTGCAAGCTCCCGCGCACCATCACCCACGACGGGGTGCTGGAGCGCGTCCACGGGGAGATGGAGGCGTTCGTGGCGGCGACCCGCCGCCTCGGCGCCCGCCGCGGCCTCACCTGGTTCGCCCTGCCGCCCTTCTTCGCCCGCGATCGCCTGGGCGTCCTGGAGGACTTCCTCGGGGAGTGGGCCCCGGCGCTGCCGCTCGCGGTGGAGGTGCGGCACCCCAGCTGGTTCGACCGGGCGGGCCTCCACCCCGAGCTCTCCGAGCTCCTCCGGTCCCTGGACGTCACCGCGATCATCACCGACACCGCGGGGCGCCGTGACTGCGCCCACATGCAGCTCACCACGCCGCGCACCCTCGTGCGCTTCGTGGGCAACGGCCTGCACCCCTCGGACTTCGAGCGGCTCGACCGCTGGGGGGAGCGCCTCGTGCGCTGGGCCGACGCCGGCCTCCAGGCGGCGTACTTCTTCTTCCATCAGCGGGACGAGGCGCAGACGCTCGACCTCGCGGAGCACCTGGAGCGTCGCCTCGCGGCGGCCTCGCGCCCCGTCCTGGCGCCGTGGCGGGAGGCCTCCGGGTTCGTCCCGCCCGGGTCCCAGCTGGGCCTCTTCGGGTCATGAGGGCCCCCTTTCGCAACCGATACGGGGCCGTTGACGGGAACCGCTCCTCCGCCCGTGACCTCGCGGCGCGCCGCCGGTTCTGATCCACCCCGCGCCTCGCTCCGGAGGCGACTCGCTCCGGAGACTCCCGACCCAGCGCCCAGCCCGACCCAGCCATGCTCCGCTCGCTCGCCCTCCTCGCGCTCACGACCGCCCCGGCCCTCGCACTCGCATCCGCGCTGGGTGGCGCGGCCGGCATCGACTGGACCGCCACCTTCGAAGGGGCCCTGGAGCGCGCCGCCGCGGAGGAGCGGGTGGTCTTCATCGCCGTGAACATGGACGGCGAGCGCGCCAACGAGCGCATGGTGGACAAGGTCTACGGCGACCGGGACATCCAGCGCCTCGCGTCCGAGACCGTGAACCTGATCGCCTCGGCGGACCGTCACCGCAAGAGCGGCAAGTGCCCTCGCTTCGGCTGCGCCGACTGCGACGAGCACCGCTTCGTGGACATCGCCGTCCGCGAGCAGGTCCTCAAGCCCTCCGCCACGGGCGCCGTCATCGCGCCCCAGCACGTGTTCTGCCGGCCCGACGGGCGCGTGCTGCTCTCGGTGCCCTACGAGGTCTCGACTTCGGAGCTCGAGTGGTGCTTCCACGAGGCGGCGGCGATCGTCGCTGGCGTCGAGCCCGAGGCGCGCCGCCACGAGGGGCGGCGGCCGCGGCGGCTGATCGTGGGGGACGTGGCGCAGCTCGGTGGCGCGGGGGGGCCGGTGACCCGGGAGGAGGCGCTGGAGCTGATCGCGACGCTGAAGAAGGGCAACAACCGCGGCGAGACCCAGGAGATGATCCGGCGCCTCGCCACCTCCGACGAGCCCGAGGCCAGGGAGTACGTGCTCGCCATGCTGCGCGCCGGCGGCGGGAACGCGCGCGGCGGCGGCGGCGGCGGCCGCGGCGGTCGCGGCGGCGCGGCGGGCGGCCGCGGCGGGAACTCGGACCGGGAGCGTGGCCAGCTGCTCCGCTGGATCGGTGAGCAGTCCCCCGAGAGCTACTGGGAGGTGTGCCTCGAGTTCGCGGACAGCGGGTCCGACGACGTCAAGCAGGAGGCCGTCGTCGCCCTCGAGCAGCTCGGGGCGGAGGACTCCCTCTCGGTCCTCATGAAGGCCCTCCGGCGGAGCGCCTCCGAGCCCGAGCGGCACAAGAACGTGCTGCGAGCGGTGGGCTCGGCGGCGCGGGACGACCGCAAGGCGAGGGCGGCGCTGCTCAAGGCGTCGAACGACCGGAAGCAGCCGATGATCCGGGCCAACGCGTTGATCGCCCTGGGCTGGCTCGACGCGGACGAGGACGTGGCCACGCGCCTGAAGGCGGCCGCGCTCCCCGCCGTGCACGGGTCCCTCGCGAAGGTGGACGCCGAGGACGTCACGGCGGAGGAGCGGCTGGCGGCCGTGGTGGCCATGGGGATCTCCAGGGAGCCGGAGTGGAAGCCCACCCTCGAGGGCATCGTCGCCGACGAGGGGGAGGAGCCCGAGCTCAAGGAGGCCGCCCAGGCGAGCCTCAGCGTCCTCGCCGGGCGCCCGTACGCGGCCCTCGGGCGTCACCTGGCCGAGGCCGGCGGCGACGAGATCCCGCGCAACCGCCTCTTCGGGCGCGGCGGTCGCGGCGGCGGGGAGCGCGCGGGGGGCCGCCGTGAGCGCGGCGAGGAGCCGGGCGAGGGTGAGGAGGGGGCCGACGAGGGGGAGCGCCGCCGGCGCGGCCGCTGAGCGGCCCCGCCCGAGCCCCGACGGCCCGGGTCCCCGACAGCCTCGGCCCACGCGCACGACCTGGGCGCGGGGCGCCTCTCCCGGACCCCGCGCGGCGAAGACCGCCGTGCGACCCGAGGGGACGCGGCGCGGATGACCCGCTCCGCGCCCCCTCCCGACCCGAGTCCAAGGAGCCGACATGACCCCCTTCACCCTGCCCGCCTCGATCCTCGACCGGCCCATCACCGGCACGCCGGCGCTCGCGGGAGCGGGCACGTTCCGTGAGGCGCTCGGCGACGGGCCAGGGCTCGTCGTCTTCGTCCGCCACCTGGGGTGAACGTTCTGCCGGCGTGACGTCGAGGACCTGCGGGCCCGCGCTGCCGACCCGGCCTTCCCGCCGGCGCTGGTGGTGCACCTGGGCTCCCCCGAGGACGGGGCGCGGTTCTTCGAGGAGCGCTGGCCGGAGGCGCGTGCCGTCTCCGACCCGGACCGGGTGCTGTTCGACGCCTTCGGGCTGGGGCGAGGGTCCTGGCTGCAGCTCGTCGGCCCGCGGACCTGGGCCGCGGGCTTCCGGGCCCGGCGGCACGGCGTGGGCCTACCGAAGGGAGACCCGCGGGTGCTCGCCGGCTCCTTCGCGGTGAAGGGGGCCGAGGTTCTCGACGCGGACCTCGCCACCGACTCGTCGTCGGTCCCGGACCTCGATCGCCTCGCCGCCACCGTGCGGGCGCACGGCGTCTAGGGGGGGATCTCGGGCCCAGAACGCGGGGCTCAGGCCGGCGTTCTGGGCCCAGGGTTCAGGACCTCGAGGCGATCGGCTCCGGACCCGCGCGGCCCGGCTCAGGGGAGCCGGTAGTAGCGCACGATCACGTCGCTGATGTCGCCGTCGCCGTTCAGGTCGCCGCCGGCCATGGCCTCGTCCGTGAGGAACGCTCCGAACTCCGCGTCCCCGGCCTCGAAGTAGGAGGCCGGGGTGGGGGCGTTGTCGGAGGTGGCCATGTAGGTGGTCCCGAAGGCGCCGACGAGGCTGAAGCGCTGCAGGATGAGGTCCGTGGCGTCCCCGTCGCCGTTGATGTCGGAGTTGCCCTGCGCCGCCTCGGAGACCCGCTGGACGCCGACGTTCTGGGACACGCGCATCCCCGGTCGGTTCGGGGAGATGGCGAAGGCGACCCCGGGGAACGTGAGACGGTTCCCCGAGAACACGGCGGGGATGGTGCCGATGACGTCGGCGAAGTCGCCGTCCCCGTTCCCCGTGTAGGTCTCGCCGAGGCCCTGGCGGAGGCTGGACTCGGTGATCCCGGCCAGAAGGCGGGTCGGGTCCTCCGTGTCCGGCTGCATCCAGGTGACCCCCACGGGCGTGGTGGTCAACGACCCGTGGTCGAAGTTCCATGTCTGCGCCGCGGCCGAGGGCTGGTGGGCGGCCATCAGGTTCTGGTCCACGGTGGGGTCCCCGTCGTGGTCGCGGCCGTCCGCGTCCTCGTCCACGACGATGACCCAGGTGTCGTCCAGCGCGATCACGCCGCCCGTGCCGCCGTTCGTGGTGGTGCGCACCGCGTGGAGCCTGGAGGAGCTCGTGAGGGGCGTGACCGGGGCGGCGGGGTCCGACGCGGCCACCCAGCGGAAGACGGTGTCCGTGGTGTCGCCGTCGCCGTTCAGGTCGCAGCCCCCGCCGGAGCCCTCGGACGCCTCGGGGGAGGTGACGCCGACGAAGGGGTCGCGCATGGCGTAGGCCTGCCCGTTCACGGGGCCGACGAGCCCCGTGTTCACCGCGGGCGTCCCGGCGATGAGGTCCGTGAGCTGGAACCAGTGGAGGACCGCGTCGGCCTCGTCGGCGTCCGGGACCGCGGCGCAGTTCGCCGGCTGCCAGGTGCCGGGGAAGAGGGCCGGGTCGTTGAGGTTCGCGTCCTGCGCGGCCTCGTCCACGAGGAAGGCGGCGAGCCACTCGCCGCCACCGACCACCGGCGCGGCGGCGGGCGTGGTCGCCGTCGCGAAGGCGAGCCCGACGTTCACGATCTGGGGCGTCACGGCGCCGGCGTCCACCACGGCGAGGATCGCCGTGTCCACGCTGTCCCCGTCCCCGTTGAGCTCGCCGTCCACGGTCTCGTCGGCCAGGAGGAAGACGAAGCCGTCCACCTCGCTCTGGACCGTGTACGAGACCCCGTCGGCGTTCGGGTCCACGCCGGTGAGCACCATCGCGGGGGCCTCGGGCGCCGTGCCCTCGGCCACCACCTCCGCCACGTAGAGGTTGGACTCCATGGAGGCGGTGGGGGCGGTGGAGGAGGGGTAGAGGAGCCGGTCGGCCGCGCTCACCAGGCCGCCGCTGAGGGTCGGCGGGACCTCGTCGTAGAAGACCGGGTCCGGGGTGCCGACCGCGTGGTAGAGGAGCACGCGGTCGCTGGTGTCGAGGTCGCCGTTCCAGTCGCGGTCGTCCTGCGCCTCGTCCACGAGGATGAACAGGGTCTCGTGGACGAAGGCAAGCTCGAGGGCGGCCACGTTCAGGACCTCGCCGGTGCGGGCGTTGGTGTCGTAGCGCACGGCGATGGAGTCGAGGAAGTCCCCCCCCGGGGCCGGCCCCTGGCCCGCCTCGGAGACCCGGTACGCGAGCCAGTCGTCGTCCGCGAGCAGGGCCTCCGTGGTGGTGGCCGCGGCGTCCCCGGTGCTGCGCGTGACGAACGCGACGGAGGGCTCGTCGTCGCTGGAGCAGCCGGCGGCGAGGACGCCCAGGGTGGCGAGGCCCGCCGAGGTGAGCAGGGTGGACGAGGGGCGAAGGGAGTGGGCTCGGGTCACGTGACTCATGGGTTGTCGTCGTTGCGTGCGCGCGGGGACCGGGCGCCGGGCCCCGCTGCGCGACATTGTGCACCAAAGGGGGCTACCCCCGCAGGTCCTCCAGCTCCTCCCAGCGGGGGAAGAGCCCGTCCAGTTCCTCCTGGGCGGCGGCCCGGCGCGCTGTGAGCGCCCGCGGCCGCTCGGGGTCCGCGCCGGGCGCGTACAGCTCGGCGCCCCCCAGGGTCTCGTCGAGCTCGGCGAGCTCCGCCTCCAGCGCGGCGATCCGCCCCTCGATCTCCGCGAGCTCCTTCTCCTGCCACGGGGTCAGGCGCTTTCGCGCCGGCGCGGCGGCGGCCCGTGCCGCCTCCGCCTCCCCGGCGGCGGCCCGCTGGCTCGCCTCGCGCCGCGCCCGCTGCTCGGCGAGCCGCTCCGCCTCTCGCTCCGCGGTGAGCTCCCCGAGGAGGTCCGCCAGGTCGCCGTGGTGGAGGCGGACCCCTCCCTTGCCGTCCACGTGGAGGAGGTGGGTCGCGACGCGGTCGAGGAACCAGCGGTCGTGGCTCACCACCACCGCCGCACCCGGGAACAGGGCGAGCGACTCCTCGAGCGCCCGGAGGGTTGCCAGGTCGAGGTCGTTGGTCGGCTCATCGAGGACGAGGACGTTCCCGCCCTGGAGGAGCAGCTTGGCCAGGAGGACCCGGGCACGCTCGCCCCCGGAGAGGGTCTTCACCGGGGAGTCCCGCCGTCGGGCGTCGAAGCCGAACTTGTCCAGGAAGCTCTCGACGCGGACCGTCCGATCGCCCACCGCCACGACGTCCTGCCGCCCGGCGACGTTCTCGACGACGGAGGCGGCGGGGTCGAGCTCGGTGCGTCCCTGGTCGACGCCCATGAAAGAGACGGTCTCGCCCACCTCGCGGCGCCCGGCGTCCGGCGCCTCCTGCCCGAGGAGGAGGCGGAGGAACGTGGACTTGCCCGCACCGTTCGGGCCGATGACGCCGAGCCGCATGCCGGGGCCCAGCTCGAGGTCGAAGGGCGAGAGGATCGTCCGGTCGCCGTAGCTCTTTGTCACGCCCTCCAGGTGGACGACGCGCGCCCCGAGGCGCGGCCCGGGCGGCAGGGTGAACTCGAGGTCCTCGGGTCGGAGCTCGGGGGCGGCGTCCACGAGCTTCTCGTAGCGCTGGATCCGCGCCTTCGACTTGGTGGTGCGGGCCGGGGGCCCGCGGCGGATCCACGCCGTCTCCCGCCGCAGGACCGCGAGGCGCCCCGCCTCCGCGCGCTCCTCCGCGGCGATCCGCGCCGCGCGCTGCTCCAGGTAGTCGCTGTACCCGCCCTGGTAGGACCAGAGCTTCGACGCGTCGAGCTCGACGATGCGGTCGCACACGCGCTCGAGCAGGTACCGGTCGTGGGTCACGAGCACGAGCGGGATACGCGTCTCGAGGAACCAGTCCTCGAGCCAGTCGGTGACGAAGGCGTCCAGGTGGTTGGTCGGCTCGTCCAGCAGCAGCACGTCCGGGCGGGACACGAGCAGCCGGGCGAGGGCGACGCGTCGCTTCTCGCCCCCCGAGAACGAGCCGCAGCGGGCGTCGGGGTCCGGGATGTCCAGGGAGGTCAGGGCCTCCTCGATACGGTGCTCCACGTCGTGTCCGCCGGCGTCCTCGAGCCGGCGCTCGAGGCGCTCCAGCCGCGCGAGGAGCCGCTCCATCTCCTCGCCCTCCGCGGCGCCCAGCTGCTCGTGGACGGCGGCGAGGTCGGCGAGGATCTCCTCGCGCCCCTCGAGCCCCTGCCGGACGAGCTCGCGCGCGGTCAGGTCGTCCGCCAGCTCCGGCTCCTGCTCGAGGTAGCCGAGTCGGCGCCCCGCTCGGACCGTGACCACGCCCTCGTCCGGCGGGTCGAGGCCGGCGAGGATCCGCAGCAGCGACGACTTCCCGGAGCCGTTGCGCCCCACGAGCCCCACGCGCTCCCCCTCGTCCAGCTCGAAGCTGATGCCCTCGAAGAGGGTCCGGTCGTTGAACCCCTTGGTTCCGTTCTCGAGGCCGATGAGCGTCATGGGGGGAGCACGGTCCCCCCTCGAGCGCCGGAGGTCAAGGCCGCGCGGGCACCTCTCCTCGGGACCGCCGCGTCCGTCCCAGGGTGACCAGCGCAGCGAGGGGGGCGGCGCGCCCGGGACCGGCAGGCGGCGGCCGCCGGTCCGCGGTTAGAGTGCAGCCCGCGGGCGCCCGGGGCGCCCGGCCCCCGCCTTGCTCGACCTCGTCCGACCGGCCATCCACATGACGTGGCGCGACCTCTGCTTCCTGCACTGGCGCGCCGACGCGGCGGCGCTGGCCGCGCGCCTCCCGGAGGGGCTCGAGGTCGAGGAGTTCGACGGGTCGGCGTGGGTGGGGGTGGTCCCCTTCGAGATGCGGGGCACCCGCGCCGCGCCGCTGCCTGCGGTGCCGGGGCTGCGGCACTTCCCCGAGCTGAACCTGCGGACCTACGTGCGCCACAGGGACCGGCCGGGCGTCTGGTTCTTCAGCCTCGACGCGTCGTCCCCGCTCATCGTCCGCGTCGCCCGGGCGACGTTCGCCCTGCCCTACCTGGACGCACAGATGTCGCTGGCCCGCGAGCCTGGGGGCTGGATCCGGTACGAGAGCCGGCGACGGGACGCCCTCGGCGCGCCGCCCGCTGCCTTCTCCGCGCGCTACCGGCCGATCGGTGACCCCGCGCCCTCCGCGCCGGGGACGCTCGAGCACTTCCTCACGGAGCGCTACTCGCTCTTCTCCCGCCGCGGCTTCGGCGTCCCGCGGAGCCTGCGCGGCGGGCTGCTGCGGGGGGACATCGAGCACGACCCCTGGCCCCTGCAGCCCGCGGAGGTGGTGCTGGAGCGCAACGACATGTTCCGGATCGCCGGGCTCGGGGTGCCGTCGGAGCCGCCCCTGGCGCACTACGCCACGGACCTCCGCGTGCGCGCTCAGCCGCCGCGACGGGTCGCGCCGTGAGGGCCCGGGCCTTGCGAGGCCGGGCCTTTGGAGGTCGGGCGCCGACCTCCCGGCGGAGTCAGCGTCGCCCCTGGGCGGGCGCGCCGTCGCCGTCGGTCGCGAGCGTCAGCTCGACCTCGCCCTCGGCAGGGACGGTCACCTCCCGGGGCGCGAGGCCCTCGCCCCGCAGCTCGTAGACCCCCGCCGCCATGGGGGCGAAGCAGAAGCGCCCGTCGGCGTCGACCGTGCAGAGCCCCGCCGCCCGCGTCCCGAGCGGCACGGCGGTGGAGTCCCCGTCCCCGGTCCGCGTCATCACCAGCACGCGGCCCGCCGCGGTCGCGCCCCGCCAGCGGCCGCGGACCGTCGCAGCGGCCGGCTCGACGGCGAGGGCCGCGGCCTCCGCGCCGACCCGGGCCG
>JASFWR010000026.1:0-16916 GCA_050049155.1 Planctomycetota bacterium
GGCTCGCCGCGCGCGGCCTCGGCCACCCCGAGGTTGTAGGCGAGGCGCGCGCGCTCCCGGGGATCGGCGCCCTTGGAGCGCGCCGCCTCCAGGGCCTCGGCCCACACCGCCACGGCGCCGTCACGGTCGCCGGCGCGCCATAGCTCGGCCCCCCGGTCCGCGCCCGGCTCCGCCTGGGGCGCGGCGCTCGCCGCCGTGCCGACGGGCAGCGCCCCGCACAGGGCGAGGGTCACCGTCAGGAGTAGCGTCGTCCAGGTCCAGCGCATCAGAGCCCCTCCTTCACCGCGGCCTCGGCGAACGCGAGCACCTGACCCGCAGCCACCTCGCCCCCTGGCATGCCCTGCTCGCCGCCGAAGTGCGCGCGGTCCAGCGCCCGCCGCAGGTCGCCGAAGCGTCGCTCGAGGTCCGCGGACACGTCGGCGGCGCCGGCGCCCGCGAGGCTGGCGCGCCCGATCCAGTACTCGGGGGAGCGGCCGCTCCGCCTCGCGAGGAACCGCTCGAGGGCGGCCCCAAGGGCCTCGGGCCCCGCGGCCCGACCGACCTCCGTACGGAGCGCGCGGAGGGCGCCGCGGCGCTGGCGCGCCACCACGCTGTCCGGGTCCCCGCGCCGGCGGACGGCGGCCCGCAGGCACCACCACCCGAGCACCGCCGCGCCGAGGGCCAGCAGGCCCGTCGCCGCGCCGGGGCCCGCGGGGCCCCCGCCCGGCTCGGGCCTGGGGCGGATGTCGCGCATGACCAGGGGCGCCTCCTCCGCCGCCTCCGGGCCGAAGGGGTCGTCCCCCGCCCCCGCCGCGGCGGTGACCCGGATCTCCAGGGGCGCCGAGGACACCGTCTCGAAGCGGCGGGAGGCCGTGTCGAAGACGGAGAGCGGGACGCCTGGCACCTCGTCCACGGAGGCGTCCAGGGGCACGAGGTCGTAGGTCACCACCCGCTCGTCCGGGGACTTGCGGTCCTCGACGCCGAGCACGCGGAAGCGGTCGAAGCTGGCGAGGCGGGAGAGGTCGGGCGGGTCGAAGAACTCGAGGTTGCCCTCGCCGAACCAGCGGACCTCGAGCTCGATGGCGTCCCCGAGGTCGATGTCCCGGCGCGCCACGGAGCGCGCCACCTCGACGCGGCCGACGGCGCCGCTCCACTCCAGGGGGCGCCCCTCCTCCGGGACAGGGAGGACCTCGATCTCGAAGGGGTCGATGGGCGCGTAGTAGCTCCGGGAGGCGCCCCGCGAGAAGGGCCCCGCGCGGCCGACGAGCTCCGAGAACTTGAAGAGCGAGCGCCCGAACTCGACCTTCCCCGCGCGCGTCGCCACGAAGCGGCGCCGCAGGCGGTAGACGGAGAAGCGGCGCCCCTCGCGCTCCACCGGGGGCAGCTCCTCGATGGAGGCCGCGCGCCGCCCCGGTCGGATCGGGATCTCGTAGGCCCCCGTCCGGGCGCTGTCGGAGGTGACCTCGATGACGCCCTCCTGCCGCTCCCACCAGGGGAGCTGCAGCTCCGCGTCGGCCAGCTTCCGCGTCGTGTCCCAGCCGAAGCGCAGCTCCAGGGTGTAGGGCTCGCCCTCGTAGACCGTGGCCGGGACGTCCTCGCGCTCGAAGAGCAGCAGCTGGCTGGCGGCGATGTCCTGCACCACCTCCAGGACCATGGGCTCGGCGGGCGCGGTCACCGGCGCCCCGTCGAGCTCGAGCTGCAGCGGAGGGATCGTGTAGCGGCCCACGCCGCCGGGCTGCAGGCGCACCTCGTAGGTGGTCCGCCGCTCGACGACCGGGCGGCCGCGGGGGTCGTAGGACACGCTCTGCTGCCGGCCGGTCCGGGTCACCGGCGTCAGGGCGAGGCCGTCGACCTCCGGCAGCGCGCCGAACCGCAGGGTCCGGTCGCCCTCGAGGCGGATGACGATGCTCACCGGCTCGCCCAGCTTCGCGAGGGCGCTGGAGAGCGTGACCTGCAGGCCGTCGGGCGAGCCCTGCGCGGCGCGCAGCGGGGCCGCGGTGGCCGCGGCCAGCAGGGCGATCAGGATCCAGCGGAACATCACCAGTCTCTCCTCGCGGGCACCTTGCGCCGCATGCGCAGGATCCGGCGGAGCTCCTCGCCGTTCTCCTGGTACTGACGGTTTCTCTCGAGGATGCGGCTGCGCTCCTCCTCGGTCATGAGCTCCTCGGACTCCTCCGCGGCCGGGTCCGGCTCTGCCTCGCCCTCCTCGCCTTCCTCCTGGGCGGCCTCCTCCTCCGGATCGCCCTCCTCGGGCTCGGGCTCCTCGGATTCGGGCTCCTCCCCGGGCTGCTCCTCGTCCCCGGGCTCCTCCCCCTCGGGGGGCTGCTCGCCCTCCTGCTCCTGCTCGCCCTCTTGCTCCTCCTGCTCCCCCTCCTGGTCCTGGGGGTCCTCGGACTCCTCCCCCTCCTGGGGCTCGCCCGAGGGGTCCCCCTGGCTCTGCTGGTCCTGCTGCTGCTCCCGCTGGCGCTCGATCTCGTCGAGCTCGCGCAGGCGGCGCAGCACGAGCTCGACGTTGGCGCGGGCGTCCTCGTCGGCGCCCATGCGGAGCCGCTCCACCAGGTCGGCGCGGGCGGCGAGGTAGCCCGCGCGGGCGAGGTCGAGCGGGTCGCGGTCGTCCTTGCCGCCGGCGTCGTCCTTGGCGGAGGGGGGCGGCGGCGGCGGGCCGCCCGACACCTCCGGGAGCGTCGCCCGCAGGGCCTCGGCGGCCTCGAGGTCGAGGGTCCCGAGGTCGTACACCGCGTCGAGGCTCACGGCCCCGCCGGCCGCGCGCGCCCGCCCGAAGGCAGCCACGGCGCGCTCCATGCGCCCCGCCGCGTCGCCGCCCGCCGGGTCCTCCTCGGGCGTGGCCCCAACGGTCTGGGTCCCGCCGGTCTGGGTCCCGCCAGTTTGGGCAGCGCCCGCCGCCGCTCGCGCGGCCTCCGCCGCGGAGCCCAGCAGCACCACCGCGCGGGCGAACTCGATCTCCCCGCGCTCGGGCGAGGAGAGCAGGGGGAGGCCGAGGTCCCGCAGGCTCCGGGCGAGGGGCGCGAGCGCCCGCTCGGACGCGCCGCCGGTGAGCGCCGCGGCCCGCGCGCGCGAGCGGGCCAGCGGCCCCGCGCGGTCCATGCGGTCGGCGATCGCGAGGGCCTCGTCGTGGCTCCCCGCCGCGGCGAGCTGCTCCATCTCCGCGAGCCCCTCGGCGAGGCTCCCGGTCCAGGGCTCGGGCGCGCCGTCCCCGCCGCCCGTGCAGGCCACGAGCGGCGCGAGGGCGAGCGCGGCGAGGCCGAGGTTCCGTCCGGCGCTCCTCATCGTCCGCCCTCCTGGGCCCCGGCGCCCGCCGCGCGGCGCGGCGCCGTCCGGCCCCCGCGGCCGAGGCCCTCCATCACCAGCAGGACGAGCGCCACCACGAGCGGCCACTGGTAGCGGTCCCGCGGCACCCGCTCCTTGCCGTCCACGATGTCCCGCCCCTCCATCTTCGCGATCGCCCGCCGGTGGAGCTCCTCCAGGGGCAGCACGCGCCCGCGCGCCTCCAGGTAGACGCCCCCGGTGGCCTCGGCGATGGCGCGCAGGGACTCCGAGCGGAGCTGCGACACCACCTCGGACGCGCCGCCCTCGGCGTCGGGGTCGACCACGAAGCCGCCCTCGCCGTCCGGCACCTTGCCGCCGCCGGCCGTCCCCATGCCGAGCACGTGCACCCGGATCCCCCGGTCTCGCGCCGTCTCCGCGGCGGCGAGCCCCTCGCCGGTGAGGTCCTCGCCGTCGGTGACCAGGATCACCGCCTCGCTGGAGCCGCCGCCCTCGTCGAAGCGATCGAGGGCCAGGCGGAGGGCCGCGCCGAGGTCGGTCCCCCCCTTGCGGTTGTCCTCCGGCGACAGGCGCTCGAGGAAGTACCGCACCGTGTCGAGGTCGGCGGTCAGGGGGGCCACGTCCCGCGCGGCCCCGGCGAAGGCCACCAGGGAGACGCGCTCCCCGGTCATGGCGTCCAGCAGGGCGCCGATCTCGACCTTGGCGCGCTCGAGGCGGTTCGGCTCCACGTCCTCCACCAGCATGGAGCGCGACGTGTCGAGGGCCACGACCACGTCGATGCGCCGCTCCTCCACGGGCACCAGGGCGAAGCCCCGCACGGGCCCCATCCAGGCGACGCCCACCAGGGCCAGGCCCGCGGCCGCGAGGCCGGCCCGCGACCACGCCCGGCGTCGGATCCAGCCGAGCACCGCGCCCTCACCGCCCGCCCTCGCGAGGCCGGGGAACACGCGGGCGAGGTGCCGCGGCTCCGCCACCAGCTGCAGGGCCCGCAGGCGACGCGGGAGCTCCCAGAGGCAGAGGACCAGGGGCACGGCCGCCACCGCGAGGGCGAGGGCCAGGCCGGGCCGGAGCAGGTCGACGCCCATCACGGCACCCTCCTCGCCACGGTGGCGCCGGTGAGGGAGGCGAGGGCCAGGAGCAGGAGCGCCGGGCCCAGCAGCATGGGGTAGAGGTCGTAGCGCTCCGCGAAGCGCTCCTCGGAGCGAGGCGTGCGCTCGAGCTCCTCGATGGCGGAGTACGCCGCCTCCAGCTCCTCGCGGCTCTCCGCGTGGAAGAAGCGGCCGCCGGTGAGCTCCGCGATCCGCGGCAGCTCGCCCACGTCCGCCTGGACGCGGCGCGCGCCGCCCAGGGGCATCTGGATCAGCTGCACCCGCGGGCCGGCGTACACGGTGTAGACCCGGATGCCCAGCTCCGAGGCCACCTCGGCGGCCTCCAGGGGCTCGATGACGTGGATGGTCTCCTCGCCGTCGGTGAGCAGCACGGCCACCCGCGAGCGGGCCTCGCTCTGGCTCAGGACCTCGCATGCCTGGGCGAGCGCGCTCCCGATGGCCGTGCCGTCGAGGCGCTGCTCGGTCTCGATGTCCGTCTCGTCGAGCACGCTCGTGAGCGCGTCGACGTCGAGGGTGAAGGGGACCAGCAGGTCGGCGAAGCCCGCGAAGCCGAACAGGCCCACGTTGTCCCGGGCGCCCTCCTCGTCCGTCATCCGACGGCGAGCGAAGTCGGCGATGACCTCCGTCACGATGTCGAAGCGCCGGGGCGCCCCCGGGCGCGCGCGCTGGTCCATGGAGCTGGAGCGGTCGAGGAGCAGGGCGATGTCGATGCCCTCGGTCTCCCGGGCGGTGGAGACCCGGCCCTCCAGCGGGCGGCTGAGGGCCACGGCCAGCAGCGAGACCCCCGCGATGCGCAGGGCCACCGGGAGCCAGGAGAGGGTCGACCGCCGGCCGGCCGCCGCCGGGCCCAGGCCCGGGACCCTGGCCCCCACCTGCCGGCGGGACTCTCGCCCGCGCCAGAGCAGCAGCGCGCTCACGGGGATGAGCACGAGGAACCACGGGTCCGCGAACGTCACGCCGCCGACCTCGAGCCGGCCCGTGGCCGTGCTGCGGGTGATCTCCTGCAGGGCGAGGTGCAGCCTCATGCCGGCGCCTCCTCCCCCAGGGCTCCGAGGGAGCGGAGGGCGCGGACGTGACCGGACGCCCGCTCCTGGGCCTCGCGGGCCGCGAACGAGCTGGGCCGCGCGCCGCCGAAGCGGGCGACGCTGAGCTCCCGGACGAGGGCGCCGAGGTCCGTTCGCCGCGCCTCGTCGAGCTGCGCGTCGCTCTCAAGCGCCGCGGCCCACTCGCCGTCGGTCAGGGCGCCGCGATGCACGCCGCGGGCCTCGTCCACCGCCCGGCGGAGGAGCGGCGCGAGCTCCCCCATGGTCTCCGCGGGCCGCGCCGCGGCGTCCAGGCCGTCGATGCGCGCCAGCAGGTCCACGGTCGGCGCCTCGGCCAGGGCCTGCGGGCGGCGCCGGCGCGTGAGGGCGAGGGCGAGGGCGCCGAGGGCCGCCACGGCCAGGGCCGCCCCGAGGAGCAGCGCCAGGTCGGCGTCCCCGGCGGGCTCCTCCTCCACGGCGCGGAAGCCGCGGAGCGCGCGGGGCGCGTCCTCGTCCGCCCCCAGGGCGCCGGTGAGGGTGACGCTCGCCGGCTCCACCGCGAGGGGCTCCTCGCCACCGACGTCGAAGGAGATCGACGGCGCGCGGAGCTCGCCGGCCTCGAGGCCCATGAGCGTCCAGCGGAGCTGCAGCCCGGGGCGCTCCGCGGCGGGCACGTCCGCGTCGACCACGGGGACGGGGCCCTCCAGCACCGCCCACTCCGGGCCCGGGCGCAGGGCGCCCTCGACCGTGGCCGAGGCGGCGTCCGCGCCCCGGAGGGTCACGGTCCAGTGCAGGGGCGCCCCCGTCGCGGCCTCCGCCCCGGGGGCGGGTGCCAGCGTGGAGGTCGCCTCGAGCGACTGCGGCGCGGCGGCGAGCGCGGCCGCGCAGGTGAGGAGCGCCGCGATCACGAGGCCCCTCCCGCCCGGCGGGGCCCGCGGGCCTGGGCGCGCCGCCGGAAGAAGCGCACCAGGGGAGCGGCCAGGTCACCGTCCGTGCGGACGTCGACCCACTCCGCCCGCGCCCGGCGGAACGCGGCGCCCAGGGCCTCCCTGCGCCGCTCCGCGTGGGCGCTCCAGGCCGCCCGCTCGGCCTCGACCCGGCCGTCGACCTCCGCCACCTCGCCGTCGTCCATGCGGACCAGGCGCAGCAGCCCCGTGGCCGGCAGCTCCTCCTCGAGCCGGTCCACCAGCCGGATGCAGATGACGTCGTGGGTCCGCGAGAGCCGCGCGAGGGACTCCGCCCACGCGGGGTCGCCGCCCTCGGTCCCGTCCTCGCCCACGCTGGAGAAGTCGCTGAGCACGAAGACCATCGCGCGGCGACGCAGGGTCGACTCCTGGGCGGCGAGCACCTCCGCGAGGCTGGAGCGGCCGGGGGTCACGGAGGCCGACTGGATCTCCCGCACGAGCCGCAGGACGTGCCGGGACTGCCGGCCCGGGTCCAGGTGCAGGCCAGGCTCGGCGCCGAAGAGCGTCAGGCCCACGCGGTCCTGGTGTCGGACGGCGACGAAGGCGATCAGGGCCGCCAGCTGGGACGCCGCGTCCCGCTTCGTCTCCCCGAACGTCGCGAAGTCCATGGGCAGCGCGGTGTCCACCAGCAGGTGGATCGTCAGCTGGCGCTCCTCCCGGTAGGACTTCACGAAGGGCTGCCCGGTGCGCGCCGTGACGTTCCAGTCGATGGCCCTCACCTCGTCCCCCGGCTGGTACGGGCGCACCTCCTCGAACTCCACGCCCTGGCCCCGGAACGTGCTCCGGTAGCCGCCCGCCAGGGCCGTGTTCACGAGGCGGTGGGTGCGGATCTGGATCTGCCGCACCCGCGCCATGAGCGCCGGGGTCAGGAGGGGCGCGCCCTCCGCCTCGTCGGCGTCGACGCCCGCCGCGCTGTCCGTGAGCCAGCCCAAGCCTCTCCCCTACCGGTCGAGCGGGACGCGCTCCAGCACGCGGGTCACGATCTCGTCCGTGCTGATCCCCTCGGCCTCCGCCTCGTAGGTGGGCAGGATGCGGTGGCGCAGCACCTCGTGCGCGACCCCCTTCACGTCCTCCGGCGTGCCGTAGGCGCGGCCCGCCATGAACGCGGCGGCGCGCGTCATGAGCGCGAGCCAGATCGACGCCCGCGGCGAGCCCCCGCACTGCACCATGGGCGCGAGCTCGGGCATGCCGTGGGCGGCGGGCGCGCGGGTCGCCTCGACGATGGAGACGATGTACGACGCCAGGGCCGGCGCGATGGTCACCCGGTCCACGAGCGCGCGCGCCGCGAGGATGTCGTCGGTGGAGACCACCTCGGAGACGGGCTCCGGCGGCGACGTCCGCGCCATGAGGTCGAGGATCGTCAGCTCCTCCTCCCGGCTCGGGTACTCGAGGTGCACCTTCAGGGCGAACCGGTCGAGCTGGGCCTCCGGCAGCGGGTAGGTCCCCTCCTGCTCCAGGGGGTTCTGGGTCGCGAGCACCAGGAACGGGCGGGGCAGCTCGTAGGTCTCTCCGCCGATGGAGACCGTGCGCTCCTGCATGCCCTCGAGGAGCGCGGACTGCACCTTCGCCGGCGCGCGGTTGATCTCGTCCGCGAGCACGAAGTTGGCGAAGATCGGGCCCTTGCGCACGGTGAAGGTCCCGTCCTTCGCGCTGTAGATCTCCGTGCCCACGAGGTCCGAGGGCAGCAGGTCAGGGGTGAACTGCAGGCGTGCGAAGCTGCCCTTCACCCCCTTCGCGAGGGCCGCCACCGCCAGGGACTTGGCGAGGCCGGGGACGCCCTCGAGGAGGATGTGGCCACCCGCGAGGAGGCCGAGCACGAGGCTGCGGGTCAGCTCCTTCTGTCCGACCAGCACCGCCCCCATGGCCCCGGTGAGCTCCCCGGTCCAGGCGCTGGCGCGCTCGATCTGGGCTTCGACGTCGGCGTTCGAGGGGTGGGTCGAGTCGGTCACGGTTCGTCGCGGGGTGGTTCGGGCGAGTCGGCGCCTCGGCAGGGACCCCATCAGGGGCCGGGTCGGGCCCGTGGGCCTCGGCCAGCGGCGCCGCGCGACATGCTACGGGATCGGCCCCTGGGTGTTGGGCCGCCCGCGTCTGGACGAGGTCAAAGGCGGCCCCGCTCCACGAGCTCCTCCCGGGCGGCCAGCACCTCCCGGGCGTACGCCAGCGCCCCGGAGGTCGGGAGGCCCTCCAGCCACCTGGCCTCCTGGGCGCGGGCCCAGGCCTCGTAGCCGCCGGCCTCCTCGATCCAGCCGAACAGGCGCGCGCGCCCGGCGTTGTAGGAGACGAGCACCGCCTCCAGGGACCAGTCCCCCTGGTGGTCCAGGAGCCAGCGGAGGTGAGCGGCGCCCAGGCGGACGTTGAGGGGCTCGTCCTCGAGCAGCGCCCGCTCGAGCTCCGGCTCCTCCGGGGGGACCTCGACCCCCAGGCGCCGGGCGGCGTCCCGCGCCGCCGAGGGCATGAGCTGCAGCAGGCCGAGGGCGCCGGCAGGCGACACCTGCCCGGAGCGGCCGCGGCTCTCCGCGAACATCAGCGCGCCCAGGAGGTCCGGCGGGACCCCGGACTCCGCCGCCGCGGCCCGGAGGTCTGCGGCGCGGTCCTCCACGTTGCGCAGCCCCCGCTCGTCCTGGATCGCCCGGAGCGGCCCGAGCCAGCGGGTCAGGCCGCCGCCCTCGGCGGGCCGGTCGAGGCCCGCGGGCAGCCCGGCGAGCATGGGCACGCCGAGCACCGCGAGGATGAAGAAGAGCGTGCCGAGGAGGGCGTCGCGCCTCATCGATCCCGGGGCGGCCTCCGGGCCACCGCTCAGCGGCTCCCCTGCCCGCTCGGGTCCGGCGCGACGACCGCGCGGGTGGCCGCGATCCACGCCGCCGTCTCCGTGGCCCCGAGGGGGAGCGGGTCGAGGACCTCGCCGTGCAGGCGCTCGAGCTCCCGCCGCGCCCGCTCGGCCAGGAGCCGGTCGGGGACCTCGGCGATGACCGACAGCAGGAACAGGCGCGCCTCCTGGGTCCCGCCCAGGTCGAACTCGGCGCGCGCCGGCGACCCGATGTTCCGCCGCTCCAGGGCGGCGAGGAACCAGGAGAACGGGTCCCGGCGGTCCACCTCGTCCCACCACTGGAACCAGCGCTCCGCCGGGAGCGGCTCCTCCCGGTAGTCGACGCAGGTGAGGATCACCAGCTCCTCCCCCGCCCGGAGGTCCTCGGGGTCCTCCGCGAGGGCGCGGGTGAGCACCGTGACCGCGCGCGGCTCGAGCTGCCGCGCGAGCAGCAGGGCCGCCTCGCGGCGGAGCTCGGCGTCCGGGGAGCGCATGGCGCTGAACAGCTCGTCGTTGGCGAGGGCGCCGAGGCCGAGCAGCCCGGCCCGGGCCTGGTCTCGGATGGACGGCCGCGCGCTCCCGCGGAGCAGCGAGACCAGCAGGGGCGCGGCCTCGGCGTCGCCGATGGTCGCGAGCCCCTCGGCCGCGGGCAGGTGGAAGCGCTCGTCCGGGGACGTGATCCCGCGCACCAGCGCGTCGATGGCGCCGGGGCCGCCCACGCGGCCGAGGGCGCGGAGGGCCTCGGCCCGGACCGGCGGCCGCGGGGAGCCGGAGAGCTCCAGCAGGCGCTCGCGGGCGACCTCCGCCCGACGCGCCCCGAGCCCGGCGATGGCCGCGACCTTGACGTCCTCGTCCCGGTCCCCGAGGAGCCCGATCAGGAGGTCGACGTCCTGCTCGCTCTCACCGCGCCCGAGCGCCGAGGCGGCCGCCACGCGGAGCAGCCCGCGGGGGTCCACGGCCGCCGCGAGGATGGCCTCCTGGCCCTGGTCCTGCAGCATCCGGCGGATCGCCGGGAGAGCGGCGGGGCCGAAGCGGTCGTGCAGCGTGGCGACGATCTGCTCGGCGAGGGGCGCGGAGAGGCCGCCGGTCCCCTCCGAGGCGGCGCCCCGGAGCAGCTCCACGAGCGCACGGGAGCGCTCGTTGTAGCGGGGCTCGGCCACCAGCAGCTCGAGCAGGGCCGGGAGGTCCTCGACCGAGAGGAGCCCGTCGCTGGCGGCGATGCGCTGGAGCTCCTCGAGGCCCGCGTCCCGCGACGCGGCGGGCGCGGCCCGGAGGTGCTGGAGCAGGAGGGTCTTCAGGCGCGCCTCGCGCTCCGCGGCCTCGCGCGGCTCGCTCCACCAGTCGACCTCGCCGAGGAAGAGGGTCGGCGCGTCGGCGTGCAGCCCCGCCACCGGGAAGCGCTGCCAGGAGTTCTGCTCCCGGAGCCCCTCGAGGCGCACCAGGATCCGATCGAACCACGGCGCGGTCCGGCCGGCGCCGAAGCGGAAGCTCTTGCTCCCGTTGCCCGTCGACACCTCGAGGCGGCGCCCCTCGGCCCCGATCGCCCCGCGGGGCCCGGGCAGGCGCTCGGCCCCGAAGACGCCCTCGTCCCGCAGGAGCGCGCAGAGCTCCGCGGACTGGGGCTCGGTCAGGAAGCTGACCTCGCCCTGGCGGTCGAGGGCCAGGTAGCCCGGCTCGCCGCCGACCTCGCGGGTCATCCACTCCTCGTCCGAGGCGAGGGCGCGGCCCGCGAGGATGAAGCGGGTGCCGCTGCCGAGGTCCTCGACCGTGACGACGATCCGCTGCTGCTCCTCCTCCGGGACCTCGATGACGGCGCGCGAGGCGCGGAAGCCGACCTTGCTGTCGCTCCACCACCGGGCCCACTCGGGGCCGTTGCTCCCGTGGCTCACGCCGGTGATCCGGCGCAGGCGCCGCAGCGCAGGGTCCCGGGCGACCTCGAAGCCGTCGAAGAACGTGAAGCCCGCAGCGACCCCGACGAGGACCGACGGGACGGAGGAGTCCAGCCAGCGGGTGGCCTCGCTGCGCGGACTCCGGAAGCCCACGCCCGCCAGGGCCACGGCGCAGGAGGCCTGGACGATGGGCAGCGGGCTGGCGAGGCCGCGCACCAGGGGCGCGGTGTGCTGGGGCCCGAGGATCGCGCGGGCCTGACGGTCCTCGCGCTCGGCGAGCGCCAGCAGGAGCATGGCCTCCCGGCGCAGGATCTCCCCGCGCTCCATCGACCTGCGCAGCAGCTCGAAGTCCACGTCCTCCCCCTCGCGGCTCCGCAGGGCCCGGATGGCGATGGCGGACACCCCGGAAGAGCGGTCCTCCACGCGGTCCACCAGGAGTCGGTTGGCCTCGGGGCTCTCGAGCCCGGCCAGGAGCTCGGTCGCCGAGCGGCGCACGTCGGACTTGCGGTCCTCCAGGGCCGGCCCGAGCAGAGCCGCGTCCTCGGCCTCCAGCCGCGGACGAAGCTCGCGCTTGGCCACCCGTCGCAGGGGGGGGCTCTCGTGCTGGAGCAGGGAGGCGAGCAGCGCGTTGCTGCCGCGCACCGGGTCGGTCTCCACCAGGAACTGGAGGGTGAGCGAGGCGGAGGTGCCCGGCATCTTCCCCTTCAGGAGGCGCACGACGTCGTCGCCGTCGGCGGCCGTCCCGGCGAGGATCAGCGCGCGCGCGCCGGCGTAGGCGAGGGCCTCGTCGTCCTGGCGGAGCGCGAAGCGCGCGACCTCGACGCCGTCCTCCCCCAGGCGAGCGAGCCGGTCCGCCGCCTCGGCCACGGACGGGTCCCCCGCGCGCGGCGCGGCCACGAGCTGCTCGTAGAGGAAGCGGGCGGAGTTGCGGGTGGACGGGAAGCCCACCGGCGCGGGCACGGCCCCGAGGGGGCTCGGGCTGCCGGCGTTCGCCGGAGCCTCGGCCGGCGGGACGGCGACCGGCGCGGGGTCGGCCGTGGAGCGCGCGTCCGCGCCCGACCCGGTGGCCGCGGGCGTGCGCCGGCGCGTCTTCGGCAGGCTCAGGGAACCGCGGGTCTGCTGCGAGCGCCCGGGCGCGTTCACGTTGCGCGTGACCACCGAGCTCCCCCCGATCGCCCGCCCCTTGGCGTCCACCAGCGGCTCGACCTTGACGGTCTCCCCCGTGGAGGCGCTCGAGATGTCGCCGCGGCGCTCACCCTCCCGGGCGGTCTGCGGGTCCTCCCCCCCACGCTGGGCGCGGGTGGAGCGCTTGGAGGGGAGGTCGAGCTGCGGGGCGGCCACGAGGGCGCCCGACGTCCCGAGGAAGATCGTGAGGAGGAGCAGGAGGCGCGTCATGGGCGTACGCAGGGTGCAGGAACGAGTCCGCTACCCCGCCGAGGGCAAGAGGATACACCCGATGTCCGGGGCCCGCGGGGATCCGGGGTGGGATCGCCCTCAGCCCTCGTGCAGCCCGCACCAGGGCGCGCACGCGGGCCCCGCCTCCTCCGTCTCGGCCCGGTACCGCGAGCTCCGGAGCCAGGCGATCAGATTGCGACGCACCCCCCGCTGGATCGGGTCGACGCGGTGGCGCTGACGGCCGGCGTGGAGGACGGCGACCCCAGGCTCGTGCTCGATCTCGATCACCTCGGCGTCCGAGACCGGCGTCTGCCGGTGCAGGTCGCAGCGCGCGCCGAGGAGGACCAGCTCCGCCCCGGAGAACGACTCCCCCAGGCAGAGATTGAGGGTCACCTCGCTGTCGTCCACGTGGAAGCCGAGGTCCTCGTCCAGGTCCCGGGCGTACTCCACGAGGTAGCTGTGGTGGTGGTCGAGGTGGGCGCCCCCGAGCAGGGGGAAGTGGGCGCCGAGCTCGGGCGCGAGCCGCTCCGCGAGCTGGTCCACGAGGCCGCCCATCCCGAGCGCGTCGAGCATCACGCCGTGGTCGTGCATGGAGCTCGGGGGCCGGCGGAACGGGAGCGCGGCGCGGCGCTCCGCGACCTCGGCGAGGACCCGCTCGCAGGCGGCGGGGGTCAGCAGCGGGAGGAGCAGCACCCCCGGCGCCAGCACCTCGGCGGGGCCGGGGGCCAGGTCGGCGTCGTCGAGCCGGGGGAAGGGCGGGAGATCGTCCATGCTCGCTGGGGACGCCGGTCAGCGACCGAGGAAGTGCTGCACGAGGTCCGGCCGCTCCTGGAAAAGGTCGCGCGCGGCGATGAGCAGGGGGAGGTCCCGCTCCGGGTCGATGAGGCCCTCGAGGTTCTCGCCGGACTGGCGCAGGCCGAGGAGGTCCCCCATGCCCCGCTGCCGGAGGTCCTCCTCCGCCAGCTCGAAGCCGTCCCGGGAGCGCTCGAGGAGCCGGAACTTCTCCTCCGCCTTCTTGTCCCCGAGCAGGAAGCAGTACGAGGCCTTGCGGCCGCGCCCCACCCGGCCGCGGAGCTGGTGCAGCTGGGCGAGGCCGAGCCGGTGGGCGTCCTCGATGACCATGACCGTCGCGTTCGAGACGTCGACGCCCACCTCCACGACCGTGGTGGCCACCACCGTGCCCACCTCGCCCCGGCGGAACCGGTCGAGGCGGTGCCCCCGCTCGACGGACGGCAGGCGGCCGTGGACCAGCTCGATCCCCGCCGCCGCGAATCCCGGGCGCGCCTGCAGGTCGGCGTGTCGGCGCTCGGCGCTCACGGCCGAGGCCGCCTCCTCCCCCTCGCCGTCCCCCCCGATCCGGGGGACCACCCAGTAGATCTGCTCGCCGGCCTCGAGGCGCTCGCGGAGGAAGCGGGGCATCTTGCGCCGGTCGTCCCCGCGCGCCCAGCGCGTCACGATCTCGCCGCGCCCCGGCGGCAGCCCGTCCAGGGTCGACACCTCGAGGTCCCCGTAGATCGTCAGGGCGAGGGTCCGCGGGATCGGAGTCGCGGTCATCAGGAGCACGTGGACCTCGTCCCCCTTCGCGGCGAGCCGGTCCCGCTGGGCCACGCCGAAGCGGTGCTGCTCGTCGATGACCGCGAGGTCCAGGCGCCGGAAGCGCACGTCCTCCGAGAAGAGGGCGTGGGTGCCGAAGGCCACGTCCACCTCTCCGGCCTCCAGCCGCGCCACCGCGTCCCGCCGCTCACCGGCTCGCAAGGAGCCGGTGATGAGGCACGTGCGGAGCCCGTGGGCCTCCAGCATCGGCGCGAGCCCGTAGGCGTGCTGGGAGGCGAGCACCTCGGTGGGCGCCATCACCGCCACCTGACCGCCGCGCTCGGCCACCGCCATGGCGGCGTAGGCCGCGACGGCCGTCTTGCCCGCGCCCACGTCCCCCTGGAGGAGCCGCCGCATGGGGCGCGTCCGGCCGAGGTCGGCGCGGATCTCCCCCACCACCCGGGCCTGCGCCGGGGTGAGCTCGAAGGGGAAGCGGGCGAGCAGCTCCCCGTGCAACCCCTCGTCGACCCGGGCCGCCCTCGCCGCCCCGGAGAGGGCGCGGCGCCGCGCCTGGCAGCGGGCCTGGAGCACGAGGATCGGCTGCAGCCCGAAGCGGCGCCGCGCCCGCTCGAACTCGGCCACGCTCCCGGGGCGGTGCAGCGCGAAGGCCGACTCCCGGGCGGGCATGGCGCGGGCGCGCTCGAGGAAGACGTCCGGGAGCGGCTCCGTGAGCTGCTCCCCGAAGCGGTCGAGGGCGTCCTGGACGAGCCCCGCCACCACCTCCCCCGAGATCCCGTCGCCGCCGGCGTACTCCGGGGCGAGGGTGCCCGGGGGCGGGAGGGGCCGGTCCTCGGTGCCCAGGCGCGGGGAGGCGAGCCCGGGGCCGCGCACGTCCACCACCTGGCCGTGGGCGACCACCTCGGTGCCGGGGGAGAGCTGCTCCCTCATCCAGGGCTGGTTGAAGAAGACCAGGTCCAGCTCGCCGGACCCGTCGTCGACGGTGGCGCGCACGAGGGAGCGCTTCCCCCCGATGCGCTGGAGCACCGAGCGGCGGACGGTCCCCGCCACGGTCACCCGCTCCCCCTTCTGTCCGCGCGCCTCGCGCACGGACACGGGCTCGGGCCAGACCACGAGGCGCACCGGCTGGGTGAGCAGCAGGTCCCGGATGGACCGGATGCCCATGCGGGCGAGGCGCGCGGCCTTGGCGTGCCCGACCCCGCGCAGCTCCGTGAGCGGCCCGATGGCCTCCTCCTCCACGACCCCGCTCAAGCGCCGGGCCGCGCCCCCTCCGCGATCACCCTGCGCTCGACCCCGCGCAGCAGCGACCACGTCAGGATCGCCGCGAGCAGGTAGAGGCCGACGGTGGTGCACATGAGCACAGCGTAATCATCGGAGGTGGCGTCGAGCACGCGCCCCGCGGCCAGCGGCCCCACGACCCAGCCCACCCCCCAGAGGGTCGCGTTGACGCCGGTCTGGACCTCCCTCGCCCCGGGCGGCGTGGCCTGCATCATGAGGTTCTTGATGATCGGGTGCGTCGCGTTCATGAGCGCGCCGCGCATCAGGAAGGCGAACATGGCCACCGGCAGGCTGGTGGTGAAGGCGAGGGCGAGGAAGAAGGGCAGCGAGGAGAGCTCGATCGCCACCATGCTCCGCACGAACCCCAGGCGCGCCAGGACGAAGGGCGTCATCAGGAAGCCGCCGGTCATCAGCACCTGGCCGCTCGCGAAGAGGTAGCCCCAGCCGTCGGGCCCCACGCCGAAGCGCTCCTGGAAGTACGTGGGCAGGAACGGGATGCAGAACCCCGCGCCGCAGGCGATGACGAACTGTGGCGCGGCGAAGCGGGCGAGGAGCGCCGCGTTCTCGCGGACCACCGGGAGCACCCGCGCGCCCCCGGCCATGGACGGCTCGGGGTCGTCGATGCGCCAGTAGAAGAGGGCGGCCACCAGCGAGCACGCGCCCGCGGCGCTGATCACGGCGTTCGTCGCCGGGATCTCCCCGCCGAGGGGCCCCGAGAGCCGGGCCACGACGAACCCCGCGAGGCCCGCCCCCACCACCGCCGCGAGGGTCCTGGCGGCCTCCGCCAGGGAGAAGACGCCCGCGCGCTCCCGGTCGCCGGTGTGCCGGAAGAGGAACGGGGCGATCGCCACGTAGTGCACGGTCATGGCGAGGCCCGCGATGAAGTTGGCCGCGTACATCCAGCGCAGGGACGGCAGGTGCGGCAGCACCAGGTAGACCACGCCCGCCACGAGAGCGGAGAGCACGAACACCCCGCGGGCGGGGCGCCGGGCGAGGATGAAGGCCGCGGGCAGCGCGACCGCGACCTTCCCCCAGCTGTCCAGGGACTGGAAGGTCCCGATCTCCGTCTTCGAGAAGCCCTGGACGTTCAGCCACCTCGTCAGGAACGACCACGTCACCGCCTGCGCCGCCCCCATGAACGCCGACCCGTACAGGTAGGCGCGGGCGGCGGGCTGGAGGTGACGGAAGGTCTCGGGGATCGACAAGGGTCGCGGCGGGAGGGGCTCGGTCGGGCGGGGCTCGGTCGGGAGGGGCTCGGTCGGGCGGGGCTCGGTCGGGCGGGGCTCTCAGAGACGGGCGGTCGCTCCCTCCCACCCCGGTGGTCCCATGGACCGACGGGAGCGCGCCCCGTGGCGGCCAGGGACGACCCTGGGCCGATGGTGCGCGGGAGGCAACCCTCGCCCGGCCCTGGCGCCGCCGGACGCGGTGCTCACGAACGGACCTGGAGCCCGGGGGGGCGCCGTCGCACGGGCAGTCCGCCGGGCGAGGGTGCGTGGATGCACCCCATCGGGGGACTTGCCTCCCTCCGCCTCCCTTTCGGGCGCCAGCGGTGCGCTGAGGTCCCTCGTCCCGGTACGTCGGGACCTCGTGCTCGGGCCGCGCGCCGCGGGTCCGGCGCGGTCGACCCTGCGGAGGGG
>JASFWR010000255.1:0-5580 GCA_050049155.1 Planctomycetota bacterium
GGCCACCCGGAGCCGCTTCGGCCGGACCATCGTGCTCTACAGCGACCGGCACGTGCGGGACCTGGGCTACGTGGACGAGTTCCGCGCCATGGAGGACGAGGGCTTCCTCTTCCTCCCGACCATCACCGGCGATGAGCCGGAGGACGCCTGGGCCGGCCTGCGCGGCCGGGTCGGACGCTTCCTCGAACCGGACGCCTACGCCGAGCTCACCGGCGCCCCCCTGGACCCCGCCCGCTGCCAGGTCTTCCTCTGCGGCAACCCGCAGATGGTCGTCGACGTCCAGGAGCAGCTCGCGCCCCTCGGTTTCAAGCGCCACCGCAAGCGCGAACCGGGGCAGCTCCACATGGAGAAGTACTGGTAGGTCAGCGCGGCTCCAGCCAGAGCCGCGGTCCGATCGGCGCCCCGGTGGCCGGCAGCAGCGCCGCGCCCCCTTCCGGCTGCCCTTGCAGCCGCCCATCCAGCCGCCCGTCCAGTCGGTCGACCACCCGGTAGTTCCGGGTGAGCGCCTCCAGTGAGGCCCAGTCCGACAGCTCCACCCCGAGCACGATGGCGCCGAACCGCCGCTCGGCGAGCGCCGCCTCGAGGTCGGCCTGCAACTTCGCGGCGGCGGCCTCCTCCCGGCTCTTCAGGAGGTCGACCACCGCCATGGCGTGGACGCCGCCCGGGATCCGCGGGTCCACGGCGCCGTGGGGCTGCCAGACCGCGCCCTCCACCGCCCGCACGCGCGCGGCCAGGGCCTCGGCGCCGGGCCCGGGTCCGGCGGGCTCGAGGGGCACGGAGGCCGGCGGCGCGGTCACCGTGAGCCACCCCAGGAGCAGGGCGCCGAGGGCCGCCGACCAGGCGGGGCTGCGCCCGTCCAGGCGCGCGAGGAGGGGGCCGGTGCACCAGGCCAGGGCGAGCGCGGCGGGCAGGAGGGTGTTGTCGTACCCGCCCTCGTGGGCCCGGCCGACCCAGGCGATCGCCACGAGGCTCGAGAGGGCGAGGGTCTCGGCGGGGTGGAGCGCGCGGGCCGAGCGAGGCGCCCGGGTCGCGAGGGCCGCGACGACCACCAGTGGCGCCCAGGCCAGCAGCACCTCCACGGGGAACCCGGCGGCCGCCGGCGCGTACCAGGGGCTCCCGGCGAGGACCGACACCACGTGGAACTCGAACCACCCGTCCGTGGCGCGGTGGAGGAGGGCGAACGCGACCGCGAGGGCGACGCCGCCGACCGCCCCGGCGGCGACGCCCGCGGGGCGCGAGGCGGGCCGCAGGAGGAGCCCCACCACCAGCGCCACGAGCGGGCCGAGGGCCACCTGCTTGGCCAGCACCGCCAGGGCGCCGAGCGCCCCTGCGAGAGCGCCCGCCGCCGCGCTCCCCGCCCTCGCTCCGTCACCGAGCGCGCGCCGCGACGTCCCCACGAGGATCGACGCCGCCGTCAGCGCGAGGAAGAGCGCGTCCACCCGGGCGAGCAGGCACCAGCTCCCGGTCCAGCCGTCGGCCGCCACGAAGGCCCCCGCGGAGAGGAGCCCGGCGGCGAGCCCCCATCGGCGCCGCGCGGCGAGCACCAGGCACGCGAGGACGGCCACGGTCGCCGCCGCCGAGACCCAGCGCAGCGCCGGGAGCCCCGCGGCCGCGCCGTCGACGGCCCACGCGGCCCCGTCCGCCGTGGGGCTCGCCTGCACGAGGAGACCCCCGAGCCAGTGGAAGAGCGGCGGGTACGGGAAGGCCGTGAACTCGACCGATGGCGGCCCGTAGATCGGCAGGCCCGCGGACACCCGCGCGGCGTGCTCGAACATGGCCGCCTCCTGCCACTCGAGGGCATGGGGGTGCTGGACCCACGCCCCGGCGGCGAGGGCGCGCAACCCGACCCACCCGGCGGTGACCCAGGCCACCGCCCGCAGGGCGGCGGACGATGCAGCTCCACCTAACCCCACGGGCTACTCGAAGGTGGCGGTCGCGGTGTACTCCCCCTCGAAGTACTGGATCTGCCGGAGCGTCATGTCCCCGTTGCTCTGGACGTTCGCGGTGTTCATCTCCACGTCCGCCTCGAGCTCCATGGAGGTCGCGATGCCGCGCTCCATGTCCCAGAGGAGCGTGCCGGAGACGTCGAAGGAGAACTCGTAGGTCTGCGAGAACTCGAGCCCGTCCGGAGCCTCCTCCGGGGCCTCGCGCTCCATCTCGATCTCCGTCTCCACGACGCCCTCGAAGGTCATCTTGGCGACCCCGTCCTCGATCTCCTCGAGGGTCACCTCGAAGTCCCCGCTGAGGTTGTCCTCGAACTGCTCGCCGAACTCGCCGTCGTCGTCATCGTCCTCCTCGGAGTCGATCTTCAGGTCCCCGGACGGCGACGAGATCATCGTGAAGGCGGAGGCCTCGAGCTCCCAGCTGTCGCCGACCTCGACCTCCTCGCCGGGGAGCATGAAGACGAAGTCCGCGTCCCCCTCGAGGTCCTCCAGCAGGTCCTCGTCCGCCTCCTCTTCCTCGCCGAATTCGGCGCTGTACTCCTCCTCGTCCTCGTCCCAGGTGAAGACCACGGTGGTCCCGGTCAGCTCGCTCTCCCCCTCCCGGGAGTCCTCGCCGCCCTCCCCATCCGGGAGGCTGACCGTCTGGGAGCTGGAGTCCGACAGCTCGTCGAAGGTCCGCGCGACCTTGGTGGCGCGGCCGCCATCCACGGCGAGGTACTCGTCCGTGAAGGTGATCTGCTCGTCGTCCCGGATCGTCACCTCCGGCAGGCCCTCCTCGGGGACCTCCTGCTCCTGGTCGCCGAACTCGATCGAGATGCTCTGGAGCTCGAGCTCCAGGACGTTCTCGTACGTCTTCGTGATCTTCGTCCCGGCCTCCACCCCGACGGCGGGGGTGTCGGCGAGGGGGGCGGCGGGCGCGAGCAGGGCGAGGGCGAGGGCGGTACGCATGGGCGGGTCGTTGCAGGGAGGACCGGGGCGCGCCCGAGGCGGGGCGCGGCGGGTGATCCTAGCCCCCGAGCCGCTGGCCCTCGCCCGCGGGCCCAGGAATCGCCCGGCGCGGCGGCGGTCAGATGCGGGCCTGGAGCGTGTAGAGCCGGTGGTAGCGGCCCTCGAGCGCCATCAGGTCCCCGTGGCGGCCGCGCTCGACCACCCGCCCGTCCTCGATCACCAGGATCAGGTCCGCCCGCTGGATGGTGGAGAGGCGGTGCGCGATCACGAGGGTGGTGCGCCCCTGGAGCAGCTCGCCCAGGGACTCCTGGATGAACGACTCGCTCTCCGTGTCGAGGCTGCTGGTGGCCTCGTCGAGGAGCAGCACCCTGGGGTCCGCGAGCAGCGCGCGGGCGATGGTGACGCGCTGCTTCTGCCCGCCGGAGAGCTTCACGCCCCGCTCGCCGATGACCGTGTCGAGCCCGTCGGGCATCCGGTCCGCGAACTCGGTCACGTGGGCGCGGCGCGCCGCCTCCACGACCTCCTCCTCGCTGGCCTCCGGCCGGGCGAAGAGCAGGTTCTCCCGGATCGTGCCGTCGAAGAGGAACTCGTCCTGGAGCACAAGCCCGAGCTGGCTGCGGTAGCTGGCGAGCTCGACCCGCCGCAGGTCGACCCCGTCCACGAGCACGCGCCCGCTGTCCGGCGTCAGGAAGGACACGGCGATGGACGCGAGGGTGGACTTCCCGGACCCGGAGCTGCCCACCAGGGCCACGACCTCCCCGGGCTGCGCCTCGAAGTCGATCCCCCGCAAGACGGGCTCGTCCTCCACGTAGGCGAAGCTCACGTCCTCGAAGCGCAGGTGCCCCTCCACCCGGGGCATGACCTCCGTGCGCAGGGGGTCGTCGTCCTCCCCGGGCTGCTGGAGGAGCTCGGCGGTCCGGTCGAGCCCGGCGAAGGCCTCGGTCATCTGGGTGCCGATGTTGGCCATCTGGATGATCGGCCCGATGAGCAGCGCCAGGAACAGGGTGAAGCTGAAGAGCTCCCCCACGGTGAGCTCTTCGGCGAGGATCTGCTTCCCGCCGTAGCCGAGGATGACCACGCTCGCCACGCCGACGAAGAAGGTGCCGAGGGAGGTGACCGCCGCCGTGGTCGTGAGGGTGGACTTGACGTTCTCGAAGATGCGCAGCACCCCGGCGCGGAAGATGTCGTTCTCCCGCGCGAGGGCGTGGAACCCCTTGATGATCCGGATGCCGCCGAGGGACTCGGTCAGGCGCCCGGTGACCTCGGCCTGGAGCTTGCCGCGCTCCCGGAAGGCGGGGCGGAGCCGCTTGAAGGCCAGGGAGGACACCACCGCGAAGAGCGCCATGGGGATGAGCGCGAGGGCCGTCATGGCCACGTTGATCTTCAGCAGGAAGACCATGGCGATGAGCGCCGTGAGGATCCCCCCCACGAGCTGCACGAGGCCGGTGCCCACCAGGTTCCGGACCCCCTCGACGTCGTTCATGACGCGGGACACCAGCTCCCCCGATCGCGTGTCCTCGAAGCGTCGGACGGGCAGCCGCAACACGTGCTCGTGGACCTCCGCCCGCAGCTCCGCGATGAGGTGCTGCGCCTCCACGCTCAGGAGCCGCGTGAGGGTGAACGAGGACGCGGCCTGCACGGTCGTGGCGGCCACGAGCCCCAGCAGGATCGGGACCAGCAGGTCCTCGCGCCCGCCCGAGAGGACGTCGTCGATCAGGTAGCGGGTCGACGCCGGGAGCACCATGCCCGAGGAGCGGTTCACCGCGATCAGGACGAGGCCGAGCGCCACCAGGCGCCGCCGCGGCCAGATGATCTTCCGGAACGCCTCCTTGAGGCTCGAGGCGCTGATCTTCTTCTTCGGACCTTGGGGCTTCATGGGACGGCGGAAGCCTAACAGCGCCCCTCGGGGCCCGGGGCTAGACTCCGGGCGCAGCCGCCATGTCGCCCAGCCTCGACGAACCCCACGATCGCCCCCGGAGGCCGCTCCCTCCGGGGCGCGTCGAGGTCTGGACGCTGCGCCCCGAGGACCACGCCCCCGTCGCGGCTCGCGAGGCGCACGGCCACCTCCTGTCCGCCCCGGAGGCCGCCCGCCACGCGCGCTTCCGCGGCGAGCGCCTCCAGCACGACTTCCTCATGGCCCGCGCCCTCGTGCGCCGGACGCTGTCGCGCTACGAGGCGGTGGACCCCGCCGACTGGACCTTCGACGTCGGCTCCCACGGCAAGCCGTCCATCGCGACTCGGCACGGCTCGCGGCTCCGCTTCAACCTCTCCCACACCCGGGGCATGATCGCCTGCGCCGTGCGGCTCGATGAGGAGGTGGGCGTCGACGTGGAGACCCGCGCGCGCCGCAACGACATCACCCGCATCGCGGACCGCTTCTTCTCCGAGGAGGAGGTCCGGACCCTGCGCGCCCTGCCCGCGGCGGATCACCCCGGCCGCTTCTTCACCTACTGGGCCCTGAAGGAGGCCTACATCAAGGCCCGCGGCCTCGGCCTCGCCATCCCCCTCGGCGCCTTCACCTTCCACGTGGACGGCGGCGGACCCATCCGCATCACCCTGGACGAGCGCATCCACGGCGACCCGGGCGGCTGGAGCTTCGACCACCGCTGGGCGAGCGACGTCCACAGCCTCGCCGTCGCGGCCCCGCGGGCGCACGCCGGACTCGAGGTCGTCGTCCGCGCCGCCGACG
>JASFWR010000027.1:0-16834 GCA_050049155.1 Planctomycetota bacterium
CCCCGACGACGAGCTGGTGGCCACCGGCGCCCTCTACCTGACCGGCGCCCGCCTCGGCGGCGCGTGCGACGTGCTGACGATCACGGACGGCCAGGGCGGCTTCAAGTACGCGAGCTTCGCCGAGGCCCTGCACGGAGTCCCCCTCACGGAGGAGGAGGTCGGGCGCCGCGAGCTCCCGGCCATCCGGCGCGAGGAGCAGCGCCGCTCCCTGGAGCTCCTCGGCGCGCGCATGCTCGTGCGCCTGCAGCAGACCGACCACCGCTACACCCAGGACCGCATGGAGGTCCTGGCCGAGGACGCCGGCGTGTGGGACCTCGGCGCGGTGCGCGCCTCCCTCGACCGGCGCCTCGCGGCGGAGGACTACGACTTCGTGGTGACCCTCGCCCCCACCGCCGCCACCCACGGCCACCACCAGGCGGCGAGCCTCCTCGCCCTCGAGGCGGTGGCGCGCCTCCCCGAGGCGGCGCGGCCGGTGACCCTCTGCTGCCAGGTGAAGGCGTCGGACGCCGAGGATCTGGGGCAGCCGCCCAGCCTCGTGGAGGCGGACGGGCTCGCGGCGCTCCGCCCGACCCCCGCGCCGTTCACCATCGACCGCAACGCCCCCTTCGGCCACCGGGACCGGCTGACCCTCAAGGCCATCGCCAGCGTCGCCATCGCCCAGCACCTGAGCCAGGGCACCATGCTCGGCTACATCGGGGCCGGCGACGTGGAGGAGTACTGGCTCTTCGACGTGTCCCCGCCCCTCGCCGCCGCCCGCTGCGCCGACTGGTTCGTGCGCCTCCAGGACCCCGCCTTCCCCGAGCGCACCTACGGCGCGTCCGCGGGCACCAACGCCTCCCGCTGAGGACCCCGAGATGACCGACGCCAGCAGCGACGCGAGCCCGCCGGCCGGACCGGCCCCCGCCCGGCGCATCCTCTCCATCGACGCCCTCCGGGGCCTCGACATGATGATGATCCTCGGGCTGCGGGAGGTGATCCTCGCGCTCTGCCTCGCCTTCGGGCTCGACGGGCTGCACGGGGTCCTCGAGTCCCAGGCGCACCACCCGGAGTGGAACGGCTTCACCGCCTGGGACCTGATCTTCCCCCTGTTTCTGTTCCTCGCGGGCGCGTCCATGCCCCTCTCCTTCGAGAAGCGGCTGGCGCGGGGCGACACGCGGGGCACCCTGGCCCTCCACACCGCCCGCCGGGCGGCGCTCCTCGTCTTCTTCGGGGTCGTCTACAACGGGCTGCTGTCCCTGGAACTGGAGGGCCTGCGCTACGCGAGCGTCCTCGGGCGCATCGGCCTCGCCTGGGCGGGGGCCGCCCTCGCCGTCCTCTTCCTGCCGCTCCGCGGCCAGGTCATCGCCTTCGCGGCCGTCCTCATCGCGCACTCCGCCGCCCTGCTGCTCATCCCTGCGCCCGGGCTCGACGCGGTCAGCCTCGAGCCGGGCCAGACCTTCGGGGACTGGTTCGACCGCCAGACGGTCCCCGGCCGGCTGCACGAGACGGTCCGCGACCCCGAGGGGCTGTTCGGCGTGCTCTCCGCCATCGGCACCGCGCTGCTGGGCTCCTTCGCCGGCCGCTGGCTCCGCCGCCAGGACGTCGCCGACCGTCGACGCGTGGGCTGGCTCGTGGCCGCCGGGCTGCAGTGCCTGCTCGTCGGCTGGCTCCTGGACGCGGCCGGCCTGCCCGTGAACAAGAACCTGTGGACCGCGAGCTTCGTGCTGGTCGCGGGCGGCTGGAGCCTCGTGCTCCTCGGGCTCTTCCACCTGGTCTTCGACGTGGTGGGCGCCCCGCGCCTCGGCTTCGTCCTCTCCGTGGTAGGCGCCAACGCGATCCTCGCCTACCTCCTCAGCGCGTACGTGGACTACCGGGGCATCGCCGAGGTCCTGTGCGGCCGCGCCCTCGAGACCGGGCGCATGTCCGAGGCCCTGGTCCCCGTGCTCGTCCTGGCCATGCAGTGGGCCCTGCTCCTCTTCTTCTGGCGCCGGCGCCTCTTCCTGCGCGTCTGATGGCCGGCTCCTTCTGCACCGAGTGCGGCTCCCCCACGGAGCTGCGCGTCCCCGAGGGCGACAACCGCGAGCGCGCGGTGTGCACGAACTGCGGGTACATCCGCTACGTGAACCCCAACGTCGTGGTGGGCTGCATCGTGGAGGCCGGCGACCAGCTGCTGCTCTGCAAGCGCGCCATCGAGCCGGCCCTGGGCCGCTGGACCTTCCCCGCGGGCTTCCTCGAGTGCGGCGAGTCCTCCCCCGAGGGCGCCGCCCGCGAGACCCTCGAGGAGTCCGACGCCGAGGTCGAGATCCTCGGCCTCCACGCCGCCCTCGACATCCCCCACATCAGCCAGCTCTACATGGTCTACCGGGCCCGGCTGGTGGGCACCCACTTCGGCCCCGGCGAGGAGTCCAGCGAGGTCAAGCTCGTGGACCTCGACGACGTCCCCTGGGCGGACCTCGCCTTCCCGAGCGTCGCCACCGCACTGCGCCTCTACGCCGAGGACCGCGCCGCCGGCACCCACCGCGCCCACATGGGCACCATCCAGTGGAACGGCCAGGGCTCCCGCTTCGACATCGACCAGTACGAGCTGCTCGGGCACATCGCGCGATAGACCGGCTGCACGAGACCTCGCGCTCCGGCGTGCCTGAGAGCGCCCGTCCTCCGGGCCCGCGCGGCTCACCGCGCGAGCCGGACTGGCGCGGAGAACCGCCCATCACTGGAATGTCACTGCAACGGGATCGGTGAAGTTCGCAGGAGGCAGGCCGTGGTCTTGGAGACGCTGCTCATGGACTCGATGCCGCCCGATGGCGCGTGGCCTACCGGGCCGGCCAGGCCAGGATCGTGCTGTCCGGCTGACAGCCCGCGAGCACCTCCCCGGTGTCGGTCACGCACATCTGGTAGACCGCCTGCATGCCGCCGAAGGGGCCGACGTAAGGGTTGCCCATGGACCGCCATGACTTCCCCGAGTCCTCCGACCGGTACAGCTGCATGTTCCGGTCGTTGCTGGTTCCCTCAACGCAACAGGCAGAGGCATAGAGGATCCCGCCGGCGTTGATGACGTCCCGCCAGTAGGTGACCGTGGGTCGCGCGAGGTTGACCTTCGCGACCGTGGTCCAGGTGAGCCCCCGGTCGGGGCTTCGGAAGAGCCGGATGGGCGTGTTCGGTGACGTCGTGACCTCCCCACACAGGTAGACGCCGTCTCCGGCGTCGCAGAGGGGCTGGAAGAGCCCTGCGCTCGGCACGGCGCTCCATGACCAGCTCGCCCCCAGGTCGGTGGAGCGGTACATGCGCTCGGACAGGACGGCGGGCCAGAGCAGGACCCCATCCCCGGTGAGGATCATCTGCCGGGCCCATGATGTCGCTCCCTGACCAGGCTGGGCCTGTGGCACCCACCAGGTCACGCCGTCGTCGGAGGAGCGGATCACCTTCACCGCCGTGTCCAGGGTCTTCAGGTTCGCCATCCACTTCCCCCCGCCGAGCGACGCGATTCCGAAGACGGCCCGTGTGTTGGCGCTCCCAACGAGGGCATTGAGCTGCGGCGCGTCGAGCACGACGCTCCATGTGCCCCCGGCGTCGACGCTCCGCATCACGCAGGCCTGCCCCGTGTCTCCTGTCCCGGCGAGGATCGTGGAGCCGTCCTGGCCGAAGAAGTAGGTGTGTGCACCGGTCGACGCCGGGCAGCCCACGGTCGCCCAGGAGGCGCCTCCGTCGACGCTCAGCAGGAAGCGGTTGTTCGCCGTGGAGGACCGCTTGCCGGCGATCACGCGGCCATTGCCTGCGTGGTGGATGGCACTGAAGGCATCGGACGCCTGGCCCCCCTGATAGACCGCGACCGCGTCCAGAGGCAGGTCGCTCTGGGCTCCGGACGACGTGCCGATCAGGCCACAGCACAGGAGGAGCAAGAGGGGAAGGCGCATGGTGTATGCCCCAGGGCAGGGATTGCGGCGCCCAGGTCGCGCCCGAGAGGATCATCACCCCAGCCGAGCGGGCTGAGAACCCCACAGGCCCGCCCCTTCTCGGAGTTGGCTCGATCCTGCCCCTGGCTGAGTCGGGGTCAGTGGCGCTCGGGCGTGAACGAGCGCCCTCGCCGGGGAGCCTGCAGCCTCAAGCGACGTGCCCCCACGCAGGGCCAGAGGCGGCGGTCATCGATCCTGCCGCACCCACACCCCTGGCAGCGCGTGGTCGCGGCCCTGCTCGGCGCCGATCTCGGGGCCCGCCTGCGCAGCGGCGACGCCGCCGTCCGTCGGGCAGGCCATGACGAGGATCCGCTTGCCATCACGCAGGACTCCGCAGGCATCTGTCCCGAACTGGTAGGCCCCGAAGGCCAGCCTGACCCCCCCGTGGAAGGTGGAGCCCAGCTTCGTGTCGCTCACCCCCGATCGGAGGTCGACCCTGCCCGATGGTCCATAGATCAGGTAGCCATTGGGCTGACAGATCGCGAGGTCGTCGTGACCGTCGCCGTCGAAGTCCCCGACGTTCTTCAGGCGGAGGCCGACGGTCGTCCGGTGCATCAGGTGACCCGGGATGCCGAATCCCACAGCGCCCGAGCGCTGCCGGGTCTCCCCATCGAAGACGAAGATGCCAGGGGCGGGGAGCTCCTCGCGCGCCTCCTCGTCGAGCACTTGGACCCCGGGGAGCCCCCCGGACCCCACCACGAGGAGCGGGCCCCCTGAAGGGCGCCGCAGCGCAGCCACGCTGTCCCCGATCCGCCGACCGAGGGCCGGCTCGCCGAGCTCGAACAGCCTCGCACCGTCACTGCCCGACAAGGCCACCGCTCCGACCCCCCGGTGCCCCACGAGCACGTCCGCGAGACCGTCCCCGTTCAGGTCCGGGGTGAGGGTCACGTCGTAGCCGAAGCTCCCGGCAGGATCGCCCGCGCCCACCCGCCAGCGCACCTTCCCTGCTGCTCCATCCACCAGCGCCACGCTGCCCTTGCCGTCGCTCGCGGGGGCGCCGACCACCAGGTCGGCGTGGCCGTCTCCGGTCGCGTCACGGCCTCCGGACAGGGCGAACCCGAAGGCCGTCTGCCCCTCGGCGCCCTCGATCCAGCGGATCGACTGGAGGCTCGAGCTCTGAATCAAGCCCACCCGACCGAGCCCACCCGAGGCGCCGGGGGCCCCCAGCGCGATGTGAGCCAGCCCACCCTCAGCGGCCCAGGCGGCCACAGCAGAGCCGAGGCGGCCGGCGGGAGCCTCGCCTTGCCAGGTGAACAGCAACTCGCCGTCCCTGCCAGAGAGCAGCTGGACCCTCCCCTGGCCGCCCTCCCCGTCGAGGGGCGCGCCGACGACCACCTCCTCGGCCCCGTCTCCGTTGAGATCCGGAGCGGTGGCCAGGAACGCTGATCCCGTTGGCGCCGGCGAAGGGCTGAGCCGCGAGGGCTCCTGGAGAGGCTCCTCTGCCCGCCGCTCACCCTCACCAGACGTGAAGATGAGGGCCATCAGGACACTCGCAACGGCGCAGGGATTGGTCATGTCAGGTCAGGGAGAGCAGGGGAACTCCAGGCCGTCGTCGGGCCGAAGACCCGCTCCAGGGCGAGCGGGCCACGACAGCCCCGCCATCATACTTGGGGACCTCCATTGCTCTGTCTATCGGCGTCAGTCCTGCGGCGGCGCCAGGTCGATCATCCCTGGTGGGCCGCTACGTGGGCCCCGGCCAGCTCGTGAATTCTGGCTCCACGGGCACGGTCGCCCTCCCCATCGACCTCGGCGCCATGCTCACCCCCACCGGCCTGGTCGCCGCCACCCTGTTCTCCACCTGGCACTTCCAGCTCTGGCACCGCGACGGCGTCAACGGCCAGAGCACCTCCAACTTCACCGACGCGGTCTACGTCACGTTCTTCTGAGCCTGCGGGCCTCGGAGCTCGCCCCTCGTGGGACTCGGCGCCTCCGGGGGCTCGTGCCTCGGGGGCAGACTTCCTCGGCCGCTGGGTTGCCCGGGAGCGGCACTCCGCTGGCGGCGACCTCCAGGGCCGTGGTGGGGCGAGCTCGCCCGGGCGGCCTGGCCCTGGATGAGACGTGACCGCGATGGCGCGCCGCCCGGGCCGCTCCAGGCGCCGTCCCCCGGCAGCCGCGTATGCTTGAGGTGGGCCGCGCTCTCGGGCGCAGCCCGCCTCGAGAGGCTCCCTCCCATGTGGCTCGTCACGCTCCTCGCGGCCGCCGTCCCCCAGGGCGGTGGGCCCCCGCACCCCAACGTCCTCGTCGTCCTCATGGACGACGTGGGGAGGGACAAGGTGCAGGCGTACGGGGAGCAGCCGGCGGCGCCGCCGACGCCGAACCTCGATGCGCTGGCCGCGCGGGGGGTGCTGTTCCGGAACGCCTGGGCGTACCACTCCTGCAGCCCGACGCGGGCCGCGCTGCTCACTGGCCGGCACGCGGACCGGACCGGGATCGGGTCGGTGATCCGCACCACCGACGGGGTCCACACGCCGCTGGCCCTGTCGGAGGTCATCCTGCCGGAGGCGCTCCCCGGCTACACCAGCGTGGCCCTCGGCAAGTGGCACCTGCTCGACGCGGGCGACCCGGAGACCCATCCCCTCGACAGCGGGTTCCACGCGGTCTCCGGCTTCCTCGGGCCCAACGACTACCACAGCTGGAGCTGGAACCTGAACGGGACGCTGATCCCGCGCACGGGGTACTACCCCGCGGACCTCGCTGGCCAGGTGACCGGCGCCCTGGAGCGGACCCCGGAGCCGTTCTTCATCTACTACTGCCCGAGGCTCGCACACGCGCCCTTCCACGTCCCGCCCCAGTCCCTCCACACCCAGGGGCACCCGACCACGCCGGACGGCCAGCACGAGGCCATGAGCGAGGCCATGGACACGATCATCGGGCGGCTCCTGGACACGGTCGACCTCGAGTCGACCTACGTGTTCGTCATCGGTGACAACGGCTCGCCCGGCGAGACGGTGGTGCCCCCCTTCCAGCCCACCCGAGGCAAGGGGACGCTCTACGAGGGCGGGGTCCGCGTGCCCTTCATCGTGGCCGGCCCAGGCGTCGCGCGCGGCGTCCAGTGCGAGGCTCTGGTCCACGTGACCGACGTCTTCGCGACGGTCCGGGAGCTCGCCGGCCTTGGCCCTGCGACCCAGGGGGCCGAGGACTCCGTGAGCTTCGCCGGCCTGCTCCAGGACCCGCTCCAGGAGGGGGAGCGCGAGACCCTCTTCGCCCACCGGTTTCCCTTCCCGGGTGTGACGGGGCCCGACATCCGCGCCCTCCGCACCCGCCGCTGGAAGCTCATCCACCGGCTCGGGCCGCAGACCTTCGAGCTCTACGACCTGAGCGCGGACCCGTTCGAGCACGTGGACCTGCTCGCGACCCAGCCCGGGGCCGCCACGGACGCGCTTCGAGATCGCCTGCTAACCCTGATGCCCTCCTTCCCCTGACGGGGCGTCGGCGCAGGGCCACGGGGGCTCCACGCGGATCGGCGGAGAGGCGCGCTGGGAATGTTCCCATTCGCCATGGCCCTGCTGAGGACATGTCAGCAACATCCGGGAATAGCGCCGGACACAGCCATCGCTTTCCGGGGGTACCTTTGACTTCCCGGAAGCACTCCCGGCCTGCATCTCCCAACCTGCCTGGTGAGCAGCGCCATCCCCCCCCACCTTCATCTGCCATGAAGAGCCTGATGATCACGATGGTGATCGCCGGCATCGCGATCAGCCACTTCCCGACGGTGACCGTCCAGGTCCCGCTCGGTCGGGGAGGGGCCGCCTCCGCGGCCTCGAACGAGGCGGAGGGGCAAGCCCCTCAGGCGGTACGAGCCACGCTGATCGCGACGCGCGCTCGGGAGGAGGGGTCGGAGCGCGTGATCCCCGCCATCGGACTGGAGCCTGCGCGCCCTCTGCCGGTGCTCGCCGGCACGGTACACGGCAGCGCTCACGGAGAGCAGGTCCTGCTCGATCCGGCACGGCCGCAGTTCCATCGCTTGGCGCCCCACGAGTGAGGGAGGGCGCACGCGCGTTCAGCTGTAGCTGACCCGCGCAGCACAGGGCGACCCGGCGCGGCTCGCGGAGGGCTGAGCCCGACAGCCTCCGTCGATCGAGGTCTGCGTCGCCCGGCCGCTGTGAGTAGGGATTCCGCGGGCGGGGCCTCCGCGAACGGGGCCTCCGACCGGCGAACCCGTGGTCGTCGCCCTCCCTCCAGCGCGTCCCGGACGCCCGGCGCGCCCGAGCGGCCCCGACAAGGAGCCCCGACGAGGAGCCCCGAAGGAAGAACCCCCGCCTCGGCGGCTGGCCGAGGCGGGGGTCCTGCATGGGGGCGCCGGTCGGAGCGCCTCAGCGTCGGACGCTCAGCTCTTGACCTCGAAGTCGGCGTCCACCGGCTCGTCGTCGCCGGCGCCAGAGGTGGCCTCCGGGCCGGCCCCGGCGTCGGGGCCCGGCTGGGCGCCCTCCTGTTGGGCCTGGGCGTAGAGGACCTCGCCGAGCTTCTGGGCCTTCTTGGCGAAGGTGTCCCGGGCGGCCTCCAGGTCGGCCTTGTCCTCGGACGTGCGCTTGGACTCGAGCTCCTCGATGGCGGCCTCGATCTCCTTGACGTCGTCCTCGGACAGCTTGTCCTTGTTGTCCTCGAGCTGCTTGCGGGTGCCGTGCACCAGCTGCTCCAGCTCGTTCTGGAGGTCGACCACCTCGCGGCGGGCCTTGTCCGCCTCGGCGTTGGCCTCGGCGTCGCGCTTCATCTTCTCGACCTCCTCCTCGGAGAGACCCGACGAGGACTCGATCTTGATGGACTGCTCCTTGCCGGTGCCCTTGTCGAGGGCCTTGACGTTCAGGATGCCGTTGGCGTCGATGTCGAAGCTGACCTCGATCTGCGGGGTGCCGCGCGGCGCCGGGGGGATGTTCTCGAGGACGAAGTTGCCCAGCAGGCGGTTGTCCTTCGTGAACTCGCGCTCGCCCTGGAAGACCTTGATGTCCACGGAGGGCTGGTTGTCGGAGGCGGTCGAGAAGACCTGGCTCTTGGAGGTCGGGATGGTGGTGTTGCGCTCCACCAGCACCGTCATCACCTGGCCCATGGTCTCGATGCCGAGACTGAGGGGCGTGACGTCGAGGAGTTGGACGCCGGAGACGTCGCCGCCGAGCACGCCGCCCTGGATCGCCGCGCCGAGCGCCACGACCTCGTCGGGGTTGACCCCCTTGTTCGGCTCGCGCTGGAAGAACTCCTTCACCTTCTCGACCACCATCGGGATGCGGGTCGAGCCGCCGACGAGCAGGACGTCGTCGATGTCCGCCGGCTTGAGGCCGGCGTCCTCGAGGGCCTTGCGGCAGGGCTCGATGCTGCGCTGGACCAAGTCGATGGTCAGCGACTCGAAGGTGGCCCGGGTGATGGTCTGCTGGAGGTGCTTCGGCCCCGACGCGTCCGCCGTGATGAACGGCAGGTTGATGTCGGTGCTCGTGCCGCTCGAGAGCTCGATCTTCGCCTTCTCGCAGGCCTCCTTGAGGCGCTGGAGCGCCATCGGGTCCTGCCGGACGTCGATGCCCTGGGCCTTCTGGAACTCCTCGGCCACGTAGGAGATCAGCGTCTCGTCGAAGTCGTCGCCGCCCAGGTGGGTGTCGCCGTTGGTGGCGAGCACCTCGAAGACGCCGTCCCCGATGTCGAGGATCGAGATGTCGAAGGTGCCGCCGCCGAGGTCGTAGACGGCGACCTTGCCCTCCTTGTCCTTGTCCGTGCCGTAGGCGAGGGTCGCCGCCGTGGGCTCGTTGATGATCCGCTCGACCGTCAGGCCGGCGATCGCGCCGGCGTCCTTCGTGGCCTGGCGCTGGGCGTCGTTGAAGTAGGCGGGGACGGTGATCACCGCCCGGTCCACGGTCTCGCCCAGGTAGCGCTCGGCCGCCTCCTTGAGGCTCTGGAGGACCATGGCGCTGATCTCCGGGGCGGAGTACTGCTTGTCGCCCACGTCGACCTTCACGAGCTCCTCGGGCCCGCCCACGAGCTTGTAGGCGACCTGCTTCTCCTCGTCGCCCACCTCGTGGTGGCGGCGGCCCATGAAGCGCTTGATGGACGCGATGGTGTTGGTCGGGTTGGTGACGGCCTGGCGCTTGGCCGGGGCGCCCACGAGGCGGGTGCCGTCGTTCTGGAACGCCACCACCGAGGGCGTCGTCCGGGCCCCCTCGAGGTTGGTGATGACGGTGGGCTCCCCGCCCTCCATCACGGCCACCACCGAGTTGGTGGTGCCGAGGTCGATGCCGATGATCTTGCTGTTGCTCATGGTCTGTTTCCTCCGCGTCTTCGTCCTTCGGAGCGCGGCGTCCGGTGGGGCACGTGGCTCCGGGCCGGGATGGAAACAACTCGCGTGCCAAGGCGCCCCCCGCCGCCGGAACCGGCCTCGAATCCGCCTCCCCGGGGTCGGGAAGGCCGATTCGGCGGACCGTCTGCCAAAGCGGCACCTGGGCTCCCGGGGCCTCTGCTGATGTGGCACCCGGGGCCACCGCGGCCGCCCGGCGTTCCGGCTTGGGGGGGCCGAGGCCCGGCGGCCGGCCCAACCGTCGGCTGACGCCGCACCCGGCCCCCGGACGAGGCATCCCCCACGGGCTCAGGGCCGGGCTCCCGCGTGGGCGCGCCCGAGCGCGGCCGCCCCCGATCCCGCGCGTACCCGGAGGATCAGTCCTGTAGCCGCTCGAGCTTGCTGACCCGCCCGTTGCGGTTCCAGTCGAGCACGTAGAGGTTCCCCTCAGCGTCCGCTCCGATCCCGTGGGGCGACAGGAACTCGCCGTCCGCCCACTGCTCCGTCGGGACCCCGTTCACCCCGCGCCGCGAGGGCTCCGGGTTGTCGCCGAGGTGGGCCACCACGTACCGCTCGCCGTCCTCGTCGAGGCCGAGCAGGGTCACGCGGCCCATCAGGTCCGCGATGGCGAGCACGTCACCGGTGAACACGCCGTTGCAGGGTCGGCGGAGGCCCGGGGTCTCCACCCGGACCAGGTTGCCCTCCAGGTCGAAGCGCTGGAGCCGGTGGTTCTCCCGGTCGCACACGAGCACGTAGGTCGCCTCGCCCGCGCGCTCGATGACCATGCCGTGCGGCGTCCGCATCTTGCCCGGCTCCGTGCCGGGCCCGCCGAAGGAGCCCAGGAACTCCCCCGCCGGGGAGAAGCGGTGGCAGTAGCTCTGCCCGTAGCCGTCCCCCACGTAGATGTCGCCCGTCGGCGCGACGGCGATGCCGGTGGGGCGGTACTGGCCCGCCCCCTTGTAGACCCCGGAGGCCGCGGGGTAGCCGCTCTTCCAGACCAGCTTCCCGTCGAGGGTGACCTTGGCGATCTCGTGCCGGCCGGTGTGGGACAGGTAGCAGAACTCCCCCTCGTCCTCCTGGACGATCGTCATGCCGTGCAGGCCGCCGGCCCAGTCCGCGCCCCAGCTCCCGAGGACCTCCCCGTCGGGGCTCGCCACCACCACCGCGTGCTTGGAGTCCGTGTTGAAGTACACGCGCCCCGCGGAGTCCACGGCCACGCAGCCGTGGGTGTTGCCGAGCTTCATCCCCTCGGGGAGCTTCAGCCAGTCGGGGACCCAGCGGTAGCGGTGCCCCTCCGGGCCGAGGATCACGTCCTCCTTCGTCCCCGGCGCCTCGTCGTCCTGGACGGTCCCGAGCGCGGGCTCCGTCCGGGCGGGCCCCATCTGTGCCGGCTCTGTCGAGGCGGGGAGCGGGAGGGCGAGGGGGGCGACGAGCGGGAGCAGGGTCAGCATGGCGGACGGGGTGGAGAGAGGAGCGGGGCCCTCATTCTCCGCCGCGCAGCCGCCGCCGCCAAGCGCGGTCCGCCAACTCCACCCGCTCCGCCGCGGCCAGCAGGGCCGCGAGCCGATCGGAGGGGCCCTCGATGGCCTGGCTGGCCGCGGCGCCGACCCGCTGCTCGATGTCCCCGCGCACCTGCGAGAGCAGGGCGGCGCTGCGGCGGACGAAGCCGAGCCGCACGAGGAAGCGCGCCCCGAAGAGCCAGGCGAGGGCGATGATCGCCGCGCTGAGGAGGAAGTCCACGCCCACGTACTCCTCGCCCACGAACCCGACCACGGTGCGGTACAGCACCCAGGCGCCGAGGCCGTGCACGGGGAGGTCCACCGCGAGCCGGAGGAGGCGCGGGACGCCGCGCCGGGCCTCGCGCGGGAGGTCCACGCGCAGGAGGCGGTCCCAGGCCTCGTCCACCGCGGTCGCCGCCGCCGCCGTGAGCTCCTCGCTCCCCGGACACATGGAGGCGGCCTCGTCCTCCACCACGAGGTCGGACGCCGCGAGCCGGGCGCCCACGAAGGCGTCCCGCTGCAGGTCCGCCAGCTCCGACGCGCCGGGCAGGAGCCCCGACGTGGACTCGAAGGCGCGGTCCCGCACCGCCCCCTGGACCCGCGACGCCGCCAGGGTCCCCGCGGCGAGCCCCGCCGCCAGGAGCGGGTTGCGGCGGGCGACCGCCGCGCTGGCCCCGAGGCCGAGGGTGCCGATGCCGCCGACGCGGAGGGCGTACCCGCCCGGGCCGTCCCAGACCTTGGCCGCGTCGTCCCAGAGCATCCGGGTGAGGTCCACCCGCCGCTCCTCGAGGCGCTCGTGTACCAGGGCGACCGTCCGCCCGCACCAGGCCGCCGCCCCCGCCTCGAGGCCGTCTCGCAAGCGCTCACTCGCCGCGTCGATCCCAGGCGCCTCGCTCCCAGTCTCCTTGCTCCTGGGCCCCTCGCTCCCCGCCCGCGCCTCCCGCACCAGGGCGCCGATCCGCGCGACGTTGCCCACCGCGTTCCGCCGGCGCACGCTGCCGAGGCGCTCCTCGACGATGAGCTCCTCGAGCGCCCGGCGCAGCGCGGGCAGGCCGCCCGCGTCCGGGTCCTCCTTGCCCCGCCGGGCGCTGACCGTGAGCACCGGGGCGTCGGCCGCGTCCCAGCGGTCGCGCGCCAGGGCATGGAGCTGCTCCCGCAGCTCGGCCTCCGAGCGCGCGTCCAGCTCGTCCCCCCGGCCGAGCACCAGGACCAGCCCCCGGCGTCCGGCGAACAGGTCCACGAAGGCGGCGGAGCTCAGCTCCGCCACCGACTGCCGGTGGGCCACGACGACCAGGACGTCCGCGCGAGCGGCGAGCTCGCGCACCACCTCCCGGTGCCCCGTCTCCACGCTGTTGGTGTCCGGGGCGTCCACGAGGATCTGTCCGCGCCAGAAGGCCCCGGCGCCGCTGGCGAGCGCGGGGTCGTAGGTCCGGACCTCGGGGGCGGCGCCCGGGAGGCCCGCCGTGAGCTCCGCCAGGTCCGCGTCCACGGGTGCGTGGATCACGGGCGCCGAGGTGGTCGGGCGGTCGACCCCCTCGACGGCCACCTCGCGTCCGGCGAGCGCGTTCAGCAGGGTGGACTTGCCCGCGCCGGTGGAGCCCACCAGGCAGATCACCGCGGCGGAGCTCGCTCGCTCCAGCTGGGCGGCCAGGTCGTCGGTCAGCTCGCCGACGGCGGCCGCCCGGGCGGCGATCGCCCGCAGCGGGCGCAGGCGGTCGAGGTCCTGCTCGAGGTCCTTCCGCATGCGCGCCAGCGCGGCGCGCGTCCCCATGGGTCCTGCGTCGGTCATGCTCGTTCTCCTGCGGGCTCACTGCCCGTGCCCACCGGGCCCCAGCGCCAGCTCTCGTCCGAGGCCCACCCCTCACACACCTGGCCGAGCGCGCGGCCCTGGACCTCCAGGCGGTCGAGCACCTCCGCCGCGTCGCCGAGGGCTCCCGCCACGGCCGCGTCGGCGATCCGCCCCGCCCGCAGCGCGGTCCAGCGGGACCGCGCGGTCAGCGCGACCCCGGTGCCCAGGGTCCGCGAGAGGCGCTCCGCGAGGGCCGCCGCCGCCGCGCCGCCGCCCGCGACGGCGACGTCGGTGCCGAGCCCGCCGGTGTGCACGATCAGGACCCCGGCCAGGCCGAGGGGGAGCAGGTGGACCACGTCCACCGCGAGCTGCAGGAAGGCTTCCGACCCCTGGCGGTCGAGCTCCTCCCGGATGATGTCCCGGCAGGCGGCCCGGTGCTCCTCCAGGATCCCGGGGTCGAGGGCGAGCGCCGAGGCGGCGCGCTCGAAGGAGACCCGGGGCGAGCCTCCCTCCCGGACCCGCGCCCCCAGGGCCTCGACCGCCTCGCGCGGCAGCTCCGGGTCCCCGATCAGGTCCCGCAGCACGCGCTGAGCGGGCTCGTGGTACCCGGCCCAGCGGCGCTCGAGCTCCGCGCGCTCCACGTCGAGCAGCGTCCGCCCCTCGGAGTCCCCGTCCTTCACCGCCGCGGCCCCGCCGCCGAGCAGCTGGCGGCGCGCCCAGCTCACGCCCCCGAGGAGCCGATCGCCGGTCCACCGAAGGCCCCGGCGCAGCTCCCGTTGCACCGCGCTCGGCCGCTCGTCGAGCACGTCGCGGAACGCCTCGAGGAACGGCCCCATGGGCATGGCCTCCCGCGCGACGGCACGCCCGAGTCCGCCGGCGGGCCCACGGAGGGCACCCCGCGCCGCGTCGATGGCCTCGGCCGACCGCCGGGTCCCCGCGGCGAGCCGCTCGAGCTCCTCTCGGAGCGCCGCGAGGGACGCCGCCATGGCCCGCTCCTTCAGCTCGCCCCGACCCCCAAGCCGCCGGAGCCAGCGGGCGAGCGAGACCCCGGGATCCCCGAGGAGGCAAGGGCGCAGCCCCGCCTCTCCCGCGGCGATGCGCGGGTCGAAGGGCGCCGCGAAGACCGCCTCGGCGGCGTGGCCCAGGTCCGCCTCCACCTTGGCCGCGTGGGCCGCGGTCGTAGCCTCGTCGAGGGCCTCGTTGTAGACCAGCACCCAGGGGCGGCCGTGCTCGAGCCAGCCGGACAGGAACTCGATCACGTCGTGGTTCTGATAGGTGTGCCGGGTGACCACCACGACCGCCACGTCGGCCACCGTCAGGAGCGCGTCCGTCACCGCGCGGTTCTCCCGGAGCACGCTGTCGAAGTCCGGCGTGTCCACGAGGAGCAGGGAGTCCGGCAGGGCCTCGGTGTCCGCGAGCAGCAGCGCCCCCTCGTCCCCCGGCGAGGCCGCCTCCCGCGCCTCGGCCACGCCGCCCGGACCGACGCCCGCCGGGCGCAGCTGGAAGCGCCGCAGGGTGGGCTCGGCCTCGAGGACCGCGCGGAGGGCGGGCGACGCGGCGCCCACCAGCCGGCGGGTCGCGCCGCCGGTGGGCTCCGCGGGGCTCACCGTGGCGGGCGCGCCGGCGTCGCCGCCCCCGTCCCCCGCCACGAGGGCGTTGAAGAGCGACGACTTGCCCGCGTTGTTGGGCCCAACGATCCCCACCACGAGGTGCTCGTGCCCCCCGGCGGTCCGCGGTAGCAGGTCCCGCTCCAGCCGACCGAGCACCCCGTCCAGCCGCGGCCCCGCCGCGCCCTCCGCCGCCTGCAGCTGGCGGTGCAGGGCTCGGAGGCGCTGGATCAGTGGTTCCTGCGGGTCGGACATGGGCTCGGGGAGGGTACGGGTCCCCCTTCCTGTTCGGAAAGGAGGCCGCGCCCTTCCACCGGACGCGGGCTCGAAGGGGGAATAGGGGTGCGCGGAGCGGGCGCCCCGCGCGGAGGGGAACGAGCCGCCGGGCTGGAGGGAGGGGAGCGGGGCCAGGGAGCGCCCCCACCGGTGGGCGTCACCCGGGAGCCGCCTCGCCCGGGATCACCCCTCGGGCTCGGTGAAGCGCGTCGCCTCACCCGGCCCCACGATCCACCGCAGGACCCCCGCGCCCGGGACGAGCTCGCCCCAGTGGTCGAGGTCGACGTCGACCCTCGCCACCGACGCCGGCGCGAAGGGCGGCGCGGGGCCGCCGGTGAGGGCGGCGATCCACCCCGAGAGTCCGGGCTGGTGGGCCACGACGAGGAGCCGCGCCGTGTCCTCCCGCGCGCCGCGCGCCGCGGCCGTCAGGTCGGCGGGGGGCGCCAGGTAGAGGCCCGGGTGGAGCCCGGGCTCGGCGGACCAGCCGCCCGCCTCCCGCGCCGCCGCCGCGGTGTCGGCCGCGCGCCGGGCGTCCGAGCAGCGCACCTCGTCCGGCGCCTGGTCGAGTCGCGTGAGCATCGCCCCCAGCTCCCGGGCGCAGAGTTCCCCCCTCGCGGTGAGCGCCCGCCCGTGGTCGTCCCCGCCGGAGGAGAAGCCCGCCTCGGCGTGCCGCACGACGTAGAGGACCTTCAACGCCCCTCTCCCCCGTCGACGTCCCCGTCGGCGTCCACGCCAGCGTCCTTGGCCGCGGCCTCCTCGAGGGCGCGCCCCACGGCGAGGACCACCGGCGCCGTGACGCCCCTTCGACGGGTGAGCTCCTCCAGGTCCGCGCGGGCCACGCCGAGGTCCCCGGCAGCCACGGCCGCGAGCGCGCGGTTGCCCAGGGTGTCCACGTCGGCGGGGTCCAGCTCGTGGGCGCGGGTCCACTCCGCCAGGGCCTCGGGGTAGCGCCCCGCCCGGTGCAGCACGAAGGCCCGGGCCCGGCGCGCCATGACGTGCTCGCCGTCCGCGGCGATCGCCGCGTCGAAGCGCTCGAGCGCGCCCGCGAGGTCGCCCCGCTCCAGCGCCGCGCGGCCGAGGCGCACCTTCAGGTCGGCGCTCCCCAGGGACGTGGTCCGGATCCGGCCGAGGTCCAGCTCCCGCACCGCGGCCTGCGCGCCGCCGCGCGCCAGCCGCGCCCGCAGGCGTCCGAGGTCGGCCTCCCCCGGCGGGTCGGCCCAGCGGCCCGGGTAGGGCGTGGACCACGCGGGCCGCTGCGCCAGGGGCGCGGCGAACACCTCGAGGTCGGCGGTGAGGTCGCCCTCCCGCCAGGGCCCCGTGCGGAGCACGGCGAGGCGCCCGTCGGGCTCGAGGACCAGGGACCAGGGCAGCGCCGGCGGGGTCGTCCGGTCCAGGCGCCACCCGACCACCTCCTGCAGCACCACCGCCGTCTCCCCGAGGGGCGCGAGGGCGTCTCCGGACCAGCCCACCGCGCCGAG